>NZ_LANF01000014.1 GCF_000966265.1 Palaeococcus ferrophilus DSM 13482
AAGGATTTGAAGAAAACGAGGTCGCCGTCGAGGGTGAGCTTGGCGATGAAGCCGTCCGCTCTGTTGAAGGTCGAGTCACCCATCTCACCTACCACGTAAACGTAGCCGTCGTGGAAGACCGCGTCCTTGGCCCACACCGGGGCGTTCGTGTAGTAAACGCGGGCGAAAAGGGGTTTTCCGTCCTTGATGGCCGTGGCGAAGAGGGCTCTGTCAGGGGTGAAGCTCTCGCTCGACCCCACGAGGAACACAGCCCCTCCCGCGGGCTGGACAAAGACGGCGCCGTCGTACTTGTCCCCTCCCCACGTGAGGCTCTCTATTTCGTAGGCGCTCACCATCGGAAGGAGAACCATAAGTATCAAAAATATCGCCAGTTTTCTCATTCGCATCACCTAAAAATTGGTTTGTTGTGGAAGTAAAAAGCTTTTACCATTTCCTTCTGCCCTTGCCGAAGAATATGTCCGTGACCTTAGGCAGGTCTTCCCCGCGGAACTCGTTGTAGAAGCGGTCCGTTTCCTCCATGGAGAGTCTTTCAAGCCCCTCCGGAACACCCTCAACGAGGGCATACTCCAAATCCTCACCCTTCCTGGCCACCTCGAGCGTGTAAACGGGCACACCTCTCTTCTCGGCCTCCTCAATCTCGGCAACCACACCCGCGGTCAGCTTCCCCATCACCGCGACCGCGACGAGTGATTTGGCTTTGCCTATCATGTGGAACGTCGAGCGGAGGCCGTAGCTTGAGGGCACGAGAATATTCTCCGCCCCGAGCTCCTCCTCGATGATACTCACTATAGCTTTCTCCGTCCTGGTGTTGTAGAGTATCGTGGGCTCGCTGAGGTAAACGAAGGGGCCCAAATCTTCCTCCCGTCTCTTACGCAAAAATCCGAACATTAAATCACCCCCGGCCTTTTCAGCCTTCTCCTCACCCATGGTTCCTTTTCTTGGGAACCTAATAAACCTTTGGAGGGGCATAGCTTTTTAACTTCTCTCACCTAGTGCCTTCCGGTGATACGAATGGAGGAGTTTGAGAAGGCCATGGCCGAGAAGGACTGCGAAAAGGTGCTTGAACTGTTTGACGATTACCTTGAGGGCGTCGAGGACGAGGATAAGCTCAGGGAAACCCTAAAAGAGCTTGAGAAGCTCGCGGTTGAGTGCTGGAGCTACGACCTGGCGCACGAGGTGGCCCACGTTTACGCCCACCTCGAGGAGGAAGAGAGGCTCTTCAACGCCTACAGGGGCATAGTGGAGAGGGCCAGGGGAAGCGAGCGCTATGCCGAGGCCCTCTACTACCTGGCCGACGCTTACGAGCACTTCGGCTTTTACGAGGATGCCCTCAAAACTTTTGAGGAGCTGTACGAGCTGGAAAAGGCCTCAGGGGAGAGGAAGGAGGAGGCCCTCACGCTGGCCCGCATGGCCCTGGTTCACGAAGAGCTGGATGACCTCGAGGAGGCCATAAGGAAGATGGAAGCCGCTAGCGCCCTGTTCAGGGAACTCGGCGATGATCTCAACCACATGATAACCCTTGTTGACCTGGCCCACTTCCACCACGAGGCGGGGGACGATGAGAGGGCCCTCGCTCTCCTCGAGGAGGTTCTCAGGAACCCGAGGGACACGGAGGTGGAGGTGAACGCGCTCCTCATAAGGGGCGAGGTGAAGCTCGAGAGGGGCCAGTACAGGGACGCCTTCAAAGACATCGCCATGGCGATGGCCAAGGCCCTCGAGACCAGCGAGGAGCTCTTCCTGTTCGTGTTCGATGCACTGAGGCAGTACATTGAGACGCTCATAACGGACAAGGAGTACGCCCCGGTTTACGAGAACATGGATCTCTTCGTGGAGGCCTTCGAGGGGCACGAGGAATACGCCAGCTTCTTCAGGGCCATAGCGGAGCTTGCCCGCTTTAAAGAGGGTCATGAGGAGGCGAAGGCACGCTTCGACGAGCTCTACTCAAAAATCGGGGACGAGGAGCTCAGGGCAATTCTGGATGAGCTCAAGAGCATAGGGACGACGGTTCTCAACATCGGGATGGGGCTTTGAGCCCCTTTTTCTACTTAAGAGAATTCTGCTTAAGAAAAGGGTTAAAATGCCCTTTCGGGCAATTCAGAACCTGGTAACGGTGGTTACCTGGGCGCTCTCGACGTTCTCGAGCTTCTCAATGGCCTCGGCAACCTCGTCGAAGGAGTATCCCTCGGCGTCCTTACCGAGGAGGTACACGTTGAGGGCGACGAGACCGAATGCTATCGGCTCC
Organism: Palaeococcus ferrophilus DSM 13482; assembly: GCF_000966265.1. Classification (NCBI taxonomy): domain Archaea; kingdom Methanobacteriati; phylum Methanobacteriota; class Thermococci; order Thermococcales; family Thermococcaceae; genus Palaeococcus; species Palaeococcus ferrophilus. The sequence goes on from NZ_LANF01000014.1 coordinate 2,243, forward strand.
CTCTCGACCTTCTGGAAGCCGAACTTCTCGGGAATGACCTTCTTAATGGCCTCCTCGAGCTCGTCGAGGTTCACATCCGGGTCGGTCGGCATGACCTTTATAACGCCAACGAGGTTGAAGTCGCTCATTTCTTACACCTCCGTTTTTAATTCACGGGCCCTCCCAGCCGCACTTGGGGCACTTGTAGGTCACCCCGAGCACGCGGCAGCTTTCGCATCTCCATATGACCTCCTCACCGCAGTTGGGGCACACGAAGTGCGTGGCCTTCTCCCTTGGGCTAATCTCCTTTCCGCATGACGTGCAGACAGGCACTTTAAAGCTTTCCATTCACTCCACCTCCAGAAATGGGGTTTTTGGTTATCGTAAATTTCTGAATTCCCTTTATGGCGAGCCTTTATAAAGTTTACCATGCGCTTCAAAGGTTCTCCACGTTCTCCTCCAGCTTCTTCAGCTTCCCCTTGGCCCTCCTCAGCTGGCGGTTGGCCATTTCCACCGCCCGGGCTAGGTAATCTTCTCCCACCCAGAGCTCACCGTCCTCTCCCAGCGGGATGTCGAGCCGCTCGGTGGAGTGTATCTCCACCACGAGCTTCTTGTGGCTCACGCTCTTTATGCTCGAGTTCTTGAAGCCGCTGAGAACGCCGACGTTGAGGAGCCTCACCGCGTCTTCAAGCGTTCTCGAAGCCACGTGGAGTATCGGGGAGTGCACCATGAGCCAGAGCATCCCGCCGTCGTGCTTTTTCACAGCATTTAGGACCTCTTCGAGGCCGATCTCGCGGTGCCACTTCCCGAGCCACCTCGCGTTCACCTTGTCGCCGAAGTCGGGCATCTGCATGACGGTTATCCTTCCGGAGCACGAGGAGGTCGTGAAGTACTCTTCCCTTGAGTTTAGCTTCTCAAGCAGGGGGATAACATCCTCATCCACGAGCCCCAGCCTGAGGGCCTCCTCGAGCTTCTCCATAGCGAGCCTCTTCTGCAGTTCGAAGTTCTTCTCGTAAAGGTAGGGCATGGTTGATAGCTGGGGGAGGTGGTTAAAAACCTTTCCCGCGGTCGGGACACTCACGGGGACTTCGGGTTTGAGGTTGGCTTAAGGGATGCTTGGAGTTGCCAGGACTTTCTCTGTCCGCTGGGCGATTGTTATTTTCCCGCTTCCCCTTTACCCCTTCCCACTGGTGGATTTCAGAATTAGGGGTTAACGTAAGGGGCACGTTGGATTGCTGAAACCTCTCAGAAAACTGCCCCTCGAAAAGGGGAATTCTCGCCTGTTGGGAGTTTGTTGAGCTTCAGGCTTCCCCTTTACCCCTTCAAACGGATTCCTTTCTGGTGGGATTATTCGGCCCCCAGACAGCTCTCCCACCGGGCGATGGTTAAGCTGGTTGATTTCAGAATTAGGGGGTAACTTAGGGGGCACGAAAACTCGCAGACTCAAATCAGGCTAATGCCCCCAGATGGAAAGGCTTTCAAAAAGGGGAACCTTCACCTGCTGGGAGTTTGTTGGGCTTCAGTCTTCCCCTTTACCCCTTCAAACTGGCGGGTTTCAGAATCAGGGGGTACCTTAGGGGGCAAGAGTCCTTGCTGTGACTTGCCCGACTCCTGCCCCCAGATGGAAAGGCTTTTAAAAACTTCCAAAAACAATTGAAACCGGGAGCGTTCCTCGCACACGCGGGGGTTGCCGAGCCTGGTCAAAGGCGGCGGACTCAAGATCCGCTCCCGCAGGGGTTCAGGGGTTCAAATCCCCTCCCCCGCACCATTTCGCCTTCTGGAAAGCCATGCAAGTGCTTTTGCGGCCTTCTCCGGTGTTGGGAAGTTCTTGATGCCGTGCTTCTCGAGCAGTTCAACACCCTCCCTAACGAGCTCCCCGGCCATGAAGTTAACGATTATGGGCTTGGAGCAGTTTGCCTCAACGATGGCCCTCGCTATCTCCTCGCTCGGTATGAATATGGGCGGCACGCAGATTACCAGGAGGGAATCAACGTTCTCGTCTCCGCAGGTTATTTCTATTGTTCTCCTGTAGCGCTCGTAGTCCGCATCGGCTATCAAATCTATCGGGTTCTTCACGGAGCACTGGGACGGGAGGAACGACCTAAGGGCTTCAACCGTTTCTTCGCCCAGCTTGGCTATCTCAAGGCCGAGCCTTTCGAGCTTGTCCGTCGCCAAAACTCCCGGCCCTCCGGAGTTCGTGATGACAGCGACCCTCTTCCCGGCTTTGGCGTACATCTCAAAAGCTTTGGCTGCATCAAAGACCTCCTCCATCTCCTCGACCTCTATGGCGCCAGCCTGCTTGAAGGCCGCGCGGTAGATTTCATAGCTCCCCGCGAGAGAACCCGTGTGCGAGGCAGCGGCCTTCGCACCGCTCGCGCTCTTTCCTGCCTTGAGCACTATGACGGGCTTCTTCGATGAGGCGTAGCGGAGCGCCTTGAGGAAGCGCCTCCCGTCCTTCACCCCCTCGATGTAGAGGGCTATTGCCCTCGTGTTCTCATCGTCGGCAAAGTACTCCAAAAAGTCACTCTCGTTGAGATCAGCGGCGTTCCCGTAGGAGACGAAGGCGGAAAAGCCAACCCCTTCATCGTTGCCCATGGCCAACGCCGCACCACCGAAGGCCCCGCTCTGGCTGATCAAAGCTAATCCGCCGGGCTTAACGCGAACCTCGAAGGAGCCGAAGAACCTTCCATGAACTCCAAAGATGCCCGCGCAGTTGGGGCCGATTATTCTCACGCCGTGCTTTTTGGCTCTCTGGACCAGTTCGCGCTCAAGCTCCCCGTTGCCCACCTCTGAAAAGCCCGCGGAGATTACAACGGCCCCCCTGATGAGCGGCCCGATTTCGTCAATTAAATCAGGGACGATTTTAGCTGGAACCGCGATTATGGCGGTATCAACGGGCTCTTCAAGCTTCTCCCCGATTTCAAAGCTCTTCCCCGCGATTTCAACCCTTCCACCCTTCGGGTTCACCGGGAGGATATTCCCATCGAAGCCTCCCTCGACGATGTTCCTCAGGATTTCATATGCTATCGCTCCTTTCTTGAACGATCCAAAGACGGCCACGCTCGACGGGTAGAAAAAAGCATCCAAACTCACACCACCACCTCCGTAGGAATGTCGCGGAACGCTAAAAAAGCTTATTGGTGGTTCCAGTTCTTTCAAAAAATTGGGAGGAAGGGTCACCTCTTCTTCGGCAGCCCGCTGCCCCTCTTGGTCTTGGGTGCCCTCTCCCTTCTCCTCGATTTCTCCTCGCGCCCTGTGAGGAGGAGCGCACCCAGGATCAGGCCCGCAACGACGAGGCCCGCTACTATGAGCTTCTTCGTGTTCTTCTCCTCCGCGTAGAGCACGTTCACGGAGTACCCGTTTACCCTGCTTTCCTTGTGCTCCCCGGCTATCGAGACGCTGTCGAACCTGAAGGGGAAGGTAACGGTCACGTTCCATTCCTTGGTGAAGAGGCTCTCGCGGTAGTCCACCTGCGGCTTTATTTCGCCCCTTACCTCTATCCTGTTCTCCCCCGCATTCACTGAGAGTCCTGTGGCGCCCATGTTCTTCTCGAACTCTTCCACGAGGCGCTTCTCTATGTACTCGTTAACGGGCGCCCCCTCGAAGGTGGCGTTGAACTTCATGAAGCCGCTCCAGTCGTACTGAAGGGTTATTGCCTTCCTGGTGGAGTTGAGGAACTCGCCCCAGGTTACGAAGTTCCCAGAGGTCTGGTTTTCGCTTGCGGTCTTGTTCTGCTGCAGCTCCTCGTAGAGGGACGCGTCGTAGGTTATCACGACTATCGGGAGGAAGTCCCCGTTCTCCCAGTAAGCGACGTTGTCGGTGAAGTCCTTCGGAACGGGGGCGAGGTTGAGGACGTAGGCGTCCCTCGGTAGCGTCAGGTAGAGGCGACTCCACATGTAGGAGTAGACCACGTTGCGGTAGGTGAAGCGGAGCGGGCCGTAGAAAGCGGTCTGGAGTTTCTTGCCATCCTCAACAAGGTAGTTGTACCACTTGAATGTGACGGTTGCGGTCCAGTTGTCCCCGATTTTAACGAGCCCCTCCGCGGGAATCACGATATGGGCGTCGGGATAGCGCTCGGTAACTTCATCCTTGAGTTGGCGGTAGACCATGCTGTAGAGGAGGTTCTCGAAGGCTTTGTTGGCCTCCTCCGTACCGTTGTTCTTGGCGATTGATTCGAGCTCCGTCCTTTCGTCCTTGTCTACGAGCTTGACGCTTATCCTGAAGACTGCGGAGCCCGACTCCGACACGGTTATGTGGACGGTCATGTCGAAGAGGGGCTGCGGCGAATAAGCGCTCACGCCTCCCACACTCAGTGCCGAGAGAAGGAGGATACCCATGATTAACAGTGCGGCCTTTCTCACCCTTTCACCCCCAAAGTTTTTTTAGGCGGGGACAAAAAAAGTTATTGGTTTAGTCCTCTAATTTTGCGCGGTGGGAGCATGGGGAAGTACAGAAAGGTTGTCGTTGGAGGGACTTTCGACCGCCTTCACCTTGGCCATAAGGCGCTTCTCCGCAGGGCGTTCGAGGTGGGGCGCTTCGTCTACATAGGCCTGACCTCGGACGAGATGGTAAAGGACAAGCCCTACGCCGAGAGGATACTCCCCTACCCCCACCGTCTAAGGGACCTCCTCAAGTTCCTTGAGGTGAACGGTTATCAAAACTACCGCATCATAAAAATCCACAATGCCCTCGGATTTACGGTTGAATTTCGGGAGCTTGAGGCCATAGTTGTGAGCGAGGAGACCTACAAGGGTGCCCTCCTCGTAAACCGCGCCAGGGAGGAGCACGGCCTCAAACCCCTCGCCATCGAGAGGATACCCATAATCAGGAGCGGTATAGGGGAGAAGATAAGCTCATCGCTCATAAGGGCTGGCTTGATAGACCCCTTTGGCAACCCTGTTAGGAGGTGATAAAATGAAGGTCATAACCATCGGCTCGGGTGTTGGTGGACTCCTCGCCTCGGCCTTCCTGGCCCGGGGGGGTCATGAGGTGGTTGTCCTTGAGAAATCGCCCTTCATAGGGGGCAGGTGCACGAATATAGAATACATGGGCTTCGGCCTCTCCACGGGGGCGTTCCACATGATCCCCCACGGCTCGGACGGGCCCCTCGCCCACCTGCTCCGCCTCATAGGGGCCGACGTGGAGATAGTCAACTCCGACCCCAAGGGGCTCATACGCTATGACGGAAGGACTTTCCACTACCGCGAGGGGTGGAAGTACCTGGGCTGGCGCGAGAGGGCAAGGGCCATGAAACTCATGGCCGATGTAAAGCGCGGGAAGCTCCCCCCCGAGGGAATTAGCGCGAGGGAGTGGATAGCGGAGAGCGTAGGTGAGAACGAGTTCGTTATGAGGTTTATAGAGTCCTTCCTCGGGTGGGCGGTTAGCCTGACCGGCGACGACGTTCCCGCGGTGGAGCTCGCGAAGGAGATAAAGGCCGCCCTCCGCTGGGGCGGGCCGGGTCTGATAAGGGGAGGATGTAAGGCGCTCACGGGGGGCATAGCGGAGCGCGTTGAGGCCTATGGGGGGAGGATACTCACGGGGAAGAGGGTAGTCGAGGTGGACGTGGAGAGGAAGAGGGTTCTGACATCGGAGAACGAGGAGTTCCCCTACGACGTCCTCATCTCAAACGCGGGGATTAGAGAGACGGTTGAGCTCGTTGGAAGGGAGCACTTTGATGGGGACTACCTGAGGAAGCTCGACTCCCTGAGGCCGAGCGAGGGCATAAAGTACAACATCGCCCTCCCGGGGAAACCGAGGATAGGCAACACCGTGGTGTTCACTCTCGACGCGGAGAGAATAAACGGCTACAACGAACCCTCCTCACTCTCGCCGGAGCTCGCACCGAAGGGTTATACGCTCGTCATGGCCCATCACGCCCTCAGGAGCAGGAACATCCGGAAGGAGCGCGAGCTAGGTTTGAGGGACGTTGAGGAGCTCTTCCCCGACGGGGAGGTCGTCATGGTGCAGACTTACCTCGACGGCAACCCGGTTAACCGCGTCGCATCGGGCCAGCACCTCGAGCTCCCGCTGGATGATGTCTTCGTGGTGGGGGACGCATATAAGGGTGAAGGCGGCATAGAAATAGATGGAATCGCCCTTGGAGTTATGAAGGTTCTCCAGAGGCTCAACGTGGCAAAATTCGACGAGTGGTACCTTTAAGGGGTCAGCCCATGCGAGTCTCCTCATCGTTCGGGCGAAATCTCCCTCATCATCCCCGAGAATGGTTGGGGGGAGGGGTTATAAACCTACCCCTCTATGAGTTTACGTATCGAGGCTTCGTAGGCCTCCAGGAGGAGCAGGTGCTCCCGCCTTACCTTGCCTGAAGCACTGACATCTTCGTAGAAGTCTTTGAGTGAATCCAGAACTCTCTCCGCTTTTTCCCTGCTTCCGTTTGCGTTCCTCAAAAGCCTTCCCCTCAGGAAGGGGAGCACCTCTTCGGGCCGCCCCATGGCGGACCAGTAAAGACCCTCCTTCAAAATTTCTCCGATAACCTCTTCAGAAAAGCTCCTACCTTTTTCCTTAGAGATGGGTTTCCCACTCCCTCCTCACGGTAATCACCAGCATAGTGCTGGCGCGACTCCTAATTAAATTTTCCCGAATTTTGTCGTCATTTGAATAGAAAAATGGGGATATTTTGAAAATATGACGGCTAAGGTAGGGAACCCTTTGGGATTTTTGTCATCCTGCCATCGCGAGGAGTGCCACGATGAGCAGCACGGGGGCGAGGTAGGAGAGCGCTATTTTGAGCCTTCTCATCTTGCATCACCGTGTCCGAACGTGCACATTTGCTTAAAAGCTTTGCGTTTGTAAAGTTCTGTGGAGGGCCCCATGGGGTTTGAGGGGCTTCGCCTGGAGGGGAATGGGGTTCGAGAACCGTCGTGGAAACCCTTAAAAACCCTCCTCATGTTCATGTTAAAAAGGACGTGGAGGTCCGGCAGATATGGGAAAATTTGAACAGAAACTTGTTAACGCGATTAAGGGGTACACCTTCGACGACGTTCTTCTGATACCGCAGGCAACCGAGGTCGAGCCCAAGGACGTTGACGTCTCCACCAGGATAACGCCCAACGTGAGGCTCAACATCCCCATTTTGAGCGCCGCCATGGACACCGTCACCGAGTGGGAGATGGCGGTCGCGATGGCCAGGGAAGGCGGTTTGGGGGTCATCCACAGGAACATGAGCATCGAGGAGCAGGCGGAGATGGTCAGGAGGGTGAAGAGGGCGGAGCGCTTCATAGTCGAGGACGTCATAACGATCTCTCCCGACGAGACCCTCGACTACGCGCTTTTCCTGATGGAGAGGAACGACATAGACGGTCTCCCGGTCGTGGAGGACGGGAAGCTGGTGGGAATCATCACGAAGAAGGACATAGCCGTCAAAGAGGGCCAGAAGGTTAGAGAAGCCATGACTGGGGAGCTAATAACCGTCCCGGAGAACGTCGAGGTGGAGGAGGCCCTCTCGATAATGTTTGAGAACAAGATTGACCGCCTCCCCGTCGTTGATAGCGAGGGGAGACTCGTTGGCCTAATAACGATGAGCGACCTCACCAAGAGGAGGAAGTACCGGAACGCGGTGAGGGATGATAACGGTGACCTGGTTGTTGCAGTTGCAGTCGGTCCCTTCGACCTCGAGAGGGCGAAAGCCCTTGACAGGGCTGGGGCTGACGTTATAGTCGTGGACACCGCCCACGCCCACAACCTCAAGGCGATAAGGGCGATGAGGGAGATAAGGAATGCCGTTGACGCCGATCTTATAGTGGGCAACATCGCCAATCCAAAGGCGGTGGACGACTTAGCCTTTGCCGATGCGGTCAAGGTAGGAATCGGACCGGGGAGCATATGCACCACGCGCGTTGTTGCGGGCGTTGGCGTCCCCCAGGTTACCGCCATAGCGCTCGTGGCAGACAGGGCCGGGGAATACGGCCTTCACGTGATAGCGGACGGGGGAATACGCTATTCTGGCGACATAGTTAAGGCCATAGCCGCTGGGGCAGATGCGGTAATGCTTGGCTCTCTATTGGCTGGGACAAAGGAGGCCCCCGGCAAGGAAGTGGTTATCAACGGAAGGCGCTACAAGCAGTACCGCGGTATGGGCTCCCTCGGGGCCATGATGAAGGGAGGTGCCGAGAGGTACTACCAGAAGGGCCACATGAAGACGAGGAAGTTCGTGCCCGAGGGGGTTGAGGGTGTCGTGCCATACAAGGGAAGCGTGAGCGACGTTCTCTACCAGCTGGTCGGCGGTCTCCGCTCAGGAATGGGCTACGTTGGGGCGAAAAACATTCCGGCGCTCAAGGAGAGGGGAGAGTTCGTGGTCATAACGCACGCGGGCTACATCGAGAGCCACCCGCACGACATCACCATAACCAACGAGGCACCGAACTACCCCGTCGGCAAGTGATTGTCAATATGTCAATGAATCTTCGATAAAAGTTAAATTCCTTCCTTCTTTTCCTATTCTGGTGGTCATAATGATACCGAGAACAATGAGCACTCAGCACCCGGACAACGTTTTTGTCCCTTTCTTTGCCCGCTCCGCCCTCCTTGAGGGGGAGGACGAGGTGACGGAGGCGTTCTACGCCTTCAGCGTTCTTGGAATCGAGGAGCAGATGTGGGACTTCGAGGGTAAGGAAGTGGACAGCTTCGTCGTAAAAAAGCTTCTTGAGTCCCATCCCGAGTTCTTCACCTCCCAGAGGCTTGGTGAGGACTTTCGTTTAACTCCAAGGGTGCCGAACCCGGGGATTGAGAGGTCCGAGGCCAAGTTCCTCATGGAGACGCTTCAGGGCATCCCCCGCTCTGCGGACTACGCGAGGATATTCTACGGGGAGTCCAGCCCCCCTATCTTTGAGGTGATACTCCCCATGACGACGGCCCCTGAGGAGATAGAGAGGGTTTATGAGCTCTATCGAAAGTTCGTCGCGGGGCTGCAGTACAGACGCGTCTTTGACGTTAAAATAAACGAATGGATAGGCGACTTTGAGCCCAGGGAGATAGGCGTCATCCCGCTCTTCGAGACCAAGGAGGCCATACTCAACTCCGCCTCAATCCTCGAGGAGTACATTCAGGGGAAGCCCTTTGAGGAGCAGCGCGTCTTTCTGGCAAGGAGCGACCCGGCGATGAACTACGGTCTTATAAGCGCGGTTGTGTACGATAAATACGCCCTCTACAGGCTGGCGGAGCTTGAGGAGGAGATGAGCGTTGGAATCTATCCGATAATCGGTGTTGGCAGCGCGCCCTTCAGGGGGCATCTGACCCCGGAAAACGTTGATGCCGTCCTCAGGGAATACCCGAGCGCGCAGACCTTCACCCTTCAGAGCTCCTTCAAATACGACAACTCCCCGAAGGACGTCATAAAGGCGGTGGAGAGGATCAACGAGAGCAGAAGGGAAAATGCGGAGCCCGTCGAGGAGGACAAGCTGAGGGTCCTCGAGAAGTACGAGGAGGAGTACAGGAGGCAGGTAAAGCTCCTTGCCCCGCATATAAGGCGTGTTGCAAGGATGATACCCCCAAGGAGGAAGAGAAAGCTCCACATAGGCCTGTTCGGCTACACCCGCGAGGTGGACGGCGTGGCGCTCCCGAGGGCCATAAAGTTCACCGCGGCCCTGTACTCCATTGGAATTCCCCCGGAGGTTCTGGGATTAGGGGTGCTCTCCGAGCGGGAGCTTGAAGAGCTCGGTGAGACGTATAGGGGCCTCTACGACGACATCGAGTTTGCCCTCAGGTTCTTCAACCCCGAAATCGCCCAGCGCCTCGGTCTCGACGGACTGGTGAAGCTCTACAATGAGTGGAAGGTCGAGGGAGTGGCGGAGTACATTGAGGGCACGAAAAAAGTTTGGAAGGGGTTCGAGGGCCCGGTTCTCGAGCTGGCTGCGATGAGGGGCTTCCTCGGCTAGCCCCCTATCCTCTCGGGAAGGGACTCGTGAACCTCCTTAAGCTCAGACACGGGCTTCATGAGGAGCTCCTCTCCACCCCAGAGGAAGATCGCTTTATCTCCGCCGGCCCTGCCGATGACGGCGAAGTGTTTGAAGATTGCCCTAAGCACTTCGAGGTTCTCCTCGGGGAAGGTCACTATGTAGCGCCCGTGGCTCTCGCTGAAGGCAACCTCAAGCGGGTTCGAAGCTTCAGCTGGAACCTTCGAGAGGTCGAGAATGAAGCCCGTGCCACCCCAAACGGCCATCTCCGCCAGGGCCACCGCTATTCCGCCCCTGCTAACGTCGTGGACGGTCCTAACGAGGCCCTTCCTTATTGCCTCGAGGATTCCCTCGGCGTTGGCCTTCTCCTCCTCAAGGTTCACCCTGGGAGCGATGCCACCCTCAAGGCCGAGCCTCGCGTAGAGCTCCGAACCGCCGAGCTCCCTCCTCGTGACCCCCACGATCCCTATGAGAAGGCCCTTCTCGAGGCCGAAGCCAGGTATATTCTCAAGCTCGACCTTTCCGAGGGCAGCGACCACCGGAGTCGGCTTTATGGGCCTGTCAACGACCTCGTTGTAGAAGCTGACGTTTCCGCTCACGTACGCTAGGCCAAAGGCCCTTGCCGCGTCAGCCAGCCCCTTAACCGTCTCCTTAAAGCTCCAGTAGACCTCGGGCCTCTCCGGAGAGGCGAAGTTGAGGTTGTCAACCAAAGCCAAGGGCTCGGCACCCACGCTCACGAGGTTCCTGACAACTTCAGCCACGGCCCCCATCGCCCCGTGGTAGGGGTTGAGGTGGCTGTGGTTCGGGTTTCCATCGGCCACGAACGCTAACCCGTAGCGCTCGTTGATCCTGAGCACGGCCGCGTCAGAGCCGGGTTTCACAACAGTCCTCCCCTGAACCTCGTGGTCGTAGGTCTCCCACACCCAGCGCTTGCTAACCACGTTGGGACTTTTCCAGACCAGCTCGAAAGCCTCTGAAAACCTTATCTCCGGTGTTTTCACGTCCCTTTCGATGCTGTAGGGTCTCATCTCCCACTTGAGCGTCGGAACATCCGCGAGGAGGCTTATTGGTAGATCCGCGGCCTTCTCCCCGTTCCAATAGACAACGTAGCGCGGCTCCTCAATGGTTTTCCCGATAACGGTCCACTCAAGGCCGTACTTCTCGAAAATCTTTCCGATTTCTTCGACGTCTTCCTCTCTAACGGCGAAGAGCATCCTCTCCTGGCTCTCGGATATCATTACCTCCGTAGGTGTCATGTTTGGCTCCCTGAGGGGGACGCGGTCCGCATATACTACCGCGCCAAAGCCCTTCTTCCCTGCCATCTCCGAGGAGGCGCAGGTAAGCCCGCCGCCGCCGAGGTCTTTGAGGGCCCTGACCTTCCCTGTGTGGACGGCTTCAAGCGTTGCCTCGATGAGGAGCTTCTCCGTGAACGGGTCGGGAATCTGAACCGCGGAGCGGTCTTCCTCCTCAGCGTTCTCACTCAGCTCTTCACTCGCGAAGGTAACTCCGTGGATTCCGTCTCTTCCAGTTCTGTTGCCGACGAGGACGAGCTTCAGCCCAGCCTCCTCAACGTAGCTGTGGACGAAGTGCTCTGGCCTCATTATTCCAATGCAGGCGACGTTAACGAGCGTGTAGTTATCCAGGCTCTCGTCGAACTCCGTCTCCCCACCAACGGTCGGCACGCCTATCCTGTTGCCGTAGTCCGCTATGCCCTTCACGACTCCCTGGAAGAGGTAGCGGTTCCTCTCCTTCTCAAGCGGCCCGAAGCGTATTGGATCGAGGAGCGCTATGGGCCTTGCACCCATGCAGAGTATGTCCCTCACGATGCCGCCGACACCCGTGGCGGCACCGCCGTAGGGTTCAACGGCGCTCGGATGGTTGTGGCTCTCGATTCCAACCGCTATCCAGGTTTCATCGTCGAACCTCACTATCCCGGCGTCCTCCCCGGGGCCGAGGACAACGTGCTCGTTCTCCGTTGGGAGGAGCTTAAGGAACGGCCTGCTCGACTTGTATGATGCGTGCTCGCTCCACATGACTTCCAGCATTGCCTTTTCCACTTCGTTCGGCTCCCTTCCGAGCCTCTCGCGAATGAGCCTTTCCTCGTGGGGGAACATGATTTCACCTCCTCGCCCACTCCACCATGCTCCTGAAGAGCCTCAGGCCATCTTCACTGCCCAGGAAGCGGTCGCTCGCCCTCTCCGGGTGCGGCATCGTGCCGAGGACGTTGCCCCTCTCGTTAGCCACCGCCGCTGTATTGAGGAGCGAGCCGTTGGGATTGGCTTCATCAGTTATGTTGCCCTTCTCGTCGCTGTACTGGAAAACAACTCTAACCTTTGATGGATTATCAACGTAGTAGTTGCCCTCGGCGTGGGCTATCGGCATCCTTATGACCTCCCCGGGTTCGTAGAGTTGAGTAAAAGGCGTTTCAGCGTCGGTGACCCTGAGATGCACCCACCTGCAGATGAAGCGCGGAGTTTTGTTCGGCCTCAGCGCGCCAGGGAGGAGGCCTGCCTCCGTCAGAACCTGGAAGCCGTTGCATATCCCTAAAACCGGCCTTCCCTCACGGGCGAACTCTTTTACCTCCTCCATTATCTCCTGACGAGCAGCTATCGCTCCGGCCCTCAGGTAGTCCGCGTAGCTGAAGCCGCCGGGAAGGACGACGCCGTCAAAGTCTTTCAAAGAGCTCTTGTACCACACGCGCTCCGCCTCCCCTCCAGCCTCCCTTATTGCTCTCTCCGTCTCGAAGTCGCAGTTGGTTCCCGGGAAGACAACGACGGCAAACTTCACCATCTCAGCTCACCGGCTCTACGCTGTACTCCCACTCGTGGATGAGGGGATTCGCGAGGAGCTTTCTGCACATCCCCTCAACGTCTTCCTCGGGCTTTTCGCTCTCAAGTTCGAACTCAAAGTACTTTGGAACGCGCAGGTTCTCCACTCTGAACCCGAGGTTCCTCAGGGCGTTTCCAATGACCCTTCCCTCGGGGTCGTTGAGGCCTTCCTTAAGCCGCACGATGACCCTAACCTTCCACCTCATCTTTATCACCTTGTCAGAAAAATGTAAAAATTTGGAGTTTTTAAGGTTTATTTTGACATAAATATGTTAAAAAAATTACCCGGAGAGCAAACTTTTGCTGGGGTACAACCCCATTCGCGCAGAACTGCCATTTAATGGTCCTCATTTGATTATCCCGCCTCTCGGGAGGGGTAAAAAATACTGAATGTTTTTAGAGTGTGGGAGCGGGGAATATGAGCATAAGCGGGGTATCACCCTCCGCTGAGGACGGGCATGACCTTTATCTCGTCGGTGTCCTCTACCTCAGCATCTCCCCTCGCGGGGTGGCCGTTTATCATGATTATTCTGTCATGGAACTCCTCGTACCTCGGGATAACCTCGCGGAGTATTTCATCAACCTCCTTCTTCCCATCTATCCTGACGTGTAGCTCCCTAGCACCGGCGAGGTGTGCGAAGGCACCCATGAGCCTTATCCTGACCATGAGCATCACCACTGAAGCTTCTCGCTTGGGAAATAAAAACATTTGGAGAAGAAAAGGAAGGAATCACTCGAGCTTGGTGACCTTCTCCAGCTCAGGTATGACCTCTTCGAGGCCGAGCTTCTGGAGGGTCTCCTTCTTCGGGATTCCGCGCTCGTCCCAGCCCCTCATCTTGTAGTACTCGCTGAGAAGCTTGTCGTACTTCTCCCTGTCAAGGTGCTGGCCCTTGTACGGTCCGCTCTTGAGGGCATCGTCAAACCACCTCTTCGGCGGGTAGTCCATGTGCCTGCCCCACTTCTCTCCGAACTCCCTGACCCAGTAGGCCCTTATGAGGGCGTAGACCCTGTCCGCAGCAGCGTAGAGGTCATCCCAGGTGTACTTGACGCCGGTGATGGCCTCGAGGAGCTTCGGATAGTAGTCGAGACTGAGACCGACCTCAACCCACGGGAGCCTGCACGCGGTGAGCATCTCGAAGAGACCGCCCCTGAGGCGCTGGAGCTCTATGACCTTGGCGGCCTTCTCCGGGTCGTAGGTTATCTTGTACTCGACTTTCTTTGCGTGCTCACCCTCTATTGGAGCCGTTCCAATCTCCCAGGCTATGACCCATGCCTCCTTGTGGTGGGCACCGATAGAACTGGTGGCGAAGGCGAGTGCCATCGCTGGATAGATGTAGCTGTTGTAACCGCTTATCTCAAGGCCCTTGACGTGCATGGCGAAGCTGTCATCGCCAAGCTTCTGGGCCATCCTCATGACACCCTCGGCCGCGAGGTTTCCGAGCTCTCCCCTGCGGTAGGCGATGTCAAGGGCGAGCTGCTTGGCCTTCTTGAAGTCGCCGAAGGTTGGCCCTTCCTTAAGGAGACCCTTCTCCCTGGCCTCCATGATGAAGGATATCGAATCACCGAGGCTTATGGTGTCCATACCCATGTCGTCTGCAATCCTGTTGAGAACCGAGACCTCGTTGAGCTTTCCGAGGCCGAGGTTTGAGCCGAGAAGGGCGACGTTCTCGTAGTCTAGCTCGCTCTCCTCTCCCTCGGCATCGAGGACGACGTTTCCACAGGGCATGTTACAGTAGGGACAGCCGCGCTGCTTGACCTTCATTCCCTCCATGGTGTAGCCGTCTATTGATCTTGCGAACTCGAAGGAGCCATCCTGGAAGTTTCTGGTTGGCAAAGCGGAGTTCTCATTGGTCCACTCGACGGCAGCCATTGTACCCTGCCTCTTCCAGAACGGGTAGCCGGGTGAGTTGAGTATGTCGTTGTAGGCCTTCTGGCTGAGCTCCCTGAGCTTCTCCTTGTCGGCAACGGGTATCTCCTTGGTTCCCTTTATGACGACGGCCTTGAGGTTCTTGCTTCCCATGACGGCACCCATACCGGGCCTTCCGGCGGCCCTGCCCTCCTGGGACATGACAACGGCGTAGCGAACGAGGTTTTCTCCAGCGGGCCCTATGGTAAGGATTCCCACGCTCTTGCCGTGTATCTTCTTGAGCTCCCTCTCGGTGTCGAAGGTGCCCATGCCCCAGATGCCCTCGGCGCTCAGTATGCTCACGTTATCGTCCTCGATGTAGAGGTAGACCGGCTTCTTGGCCTTGCCCTCGACGACTATAGCGTCGTAGCCGGCCTTCCTGAGGTGGACGGTTGCCATGGTCCCGAGGTTACCGTCACCGTAACCGCCGGTGAGCGGGCTCTTCGCTGCCACGACCATCTTACCGCCGCTCGGGGTCGGGAGACCGTTGAACGGGCCAGAGGCAAAAACGAGCTTGTTGTCCGGTCCGAGCGGGTCAACGTTTTTAGCTTCGTTCCAGAGAATCCAAGCGGCCAGACCTCTACCGCCTATGAACTTCTTCGCGACCTCTTCGGGATACTCCTGCACCCAAACCTTGTTGTTGGTTAGGTCAACCCTGAGGATTCTTCCCCACCATCCTTTCATAGAAACCACCGTATTTTATAAGAATGAAATTATATAAAAGCTTTGAGTTCACAGAAGCCTTTAACCTCCCGGATTCTCGAAAACACTTTTATTTACCCTCCATTGCCCAAATAAACTTTAATGTTTAGCCATTTTGGCCGAAATAATCGTGGTTGTAGAGGTGTATTGACGAACACCCTACGGTCGAGGATGCCCATGATAGGACATAGAGGTAGCTCAAAGATGTATGCTAACCCCCCGTGAAGTATTGACCTCAAAGAAGGATGGGAAGCAAAAAGGAAAGGTTCAGCTTATGACGCACTTGCTCCATCCGCACCTCGGGCAGGTGGCGCAGCCGCTCTCCATCCTGAGCTCAACGAGTTCCCCGTCCTTCTCGTAGCAGACGGGGCAGTAGGCCACCCCAAGGAGCTCCTGTATCTTCCCCTCGGAGATCTCGGGTTTCTCCGCGTGGTGCGGGTGTTCGTGTCTCTTCGGGGCTGCTGCGGTGCTTATTGAGAAAGTGAGGGTACTCTCCGCTTTCTCCTTCCCGTTGGTGCCGTTAAGTATGGCCTCGACGTTTATGAACTTCGAGAGCCATGGCTCCGCCTCAACCACTGCCCTGAGCTTCTCCACCGCGTACTCGCTAGGCTTTGCCTTGACGCGCTGTCTCTTTTCTCCCTCGACACTGTAAACCTGAACTGATAGAGAGCCGTCGCGGTAAACCGTCACACCCTTGCAGCCGAGCTTGTAGGCGAGGAGGTATGCGGCCTTAACGTCCTCAACGGTGGCATCGTTCGGCATGTTTATGGTCTTGCTCGCTGAGTCAGTCAGCCAGAGCTGGATGTTCGCCTGGGCAAGGAGGTGGTCGAGCCAGTGAATGTCCATAGAGGTAACAAAGACCCTCTGCAGTTCCTCGGGAATCTCCTCGAGCCCCTGTATCGAGCCGTAGTTGTCACTTATCTTTTTGAGTATATCATCGTTGTAGAGGCCGCGCTTCTTGAGCTCCGACTCGAAGACGGGGTCAACGTAGTAGAACTCTCCCACTGTGACGCTCTTCTTGTACACGAGGGCAAAAATGGGCTCGATTCCGCTGGAGGTGTCGGCTATCATCGAGACGCTCCCGGTCGGCGGGCACGTCGTTACCATTCCGTTCCTAACTCCGTACTTCTTGATGTCCTCAACGAGCTCGTCCCACGGAAGGTTCCATATCTCCCTGTGATAGAAGCCTTCAACCGGCAGTTCACCGTCTTTATACCTGGTCTTCTCGTAGAGCGGGAAGGGTCCGCGTTCTTTCGCGGCTTCAACGCTCCTCTTGTAGGCGTAGAATGTCAGGTACTCGGTGACCTTTCTCATGAAGTCGAAGCCCTCTTTGCTGTTGTAGGCTATGCCGAGCTTGAAGAGGGCATCCGCGAGGCCCATCATGCCAACGCCTATCCTCCTCGTGAGCTTGGTGTTGCGGTCTATCTCGGGGAGCGGGAACTTGTTGACGTCTATGGCGTTGTCGAGGTATTTCGCCACCTTCTGGATCACGTAGGCGTACTCGTCCCAGTCGAAGTACGCTCCGCCGTTCTCGTACTTGACGAACTTCGCGAGGTTTATGCTCGCCAGATTACAGGATTCGTACTCGTAGAGCGGCTCTTCCCCGCAGTTGTGGCTCATGAAGCCGTTGCTTATGTAGGAGTGGTATTTCGGAACGGTGAAGTCGTAGACGATTTCCTCTCCGATAACTTCAACGCTCTCAACCTTAACCACCGGCTCGTCGATCTTCGTCTTCTGAAGGTTCAGCTTCTCAGTCTTGTAGCCCTCGAAGCCGATCTTCTCGGCGAAGAGCTTCCTGCTGTAGTTCGCTATGACGAGCTCGTAGTAGCCCTCAGCCCTGTAGGTTTTCTCCTTTCCGTCCTTGGTCGTGTAGTTGAACTCGGTTGGGTAGGGTCTCTCGTAAAGCTTGGAGAGTATTCCGAAGAGTAGAAGGATATCCTGAACCTCTCTGAGAAGCTCCCTGTCCTTTGATGTAAGCCTGATAGCATTATCGTTGTCCACGTAGCCGTCGGCACTGAACAGCCCTCTCAGGAACGCGGCTATTTCCCTCGGCTTGAGCCTGTAGACTACCTCGGGTACCCTCTTCTCGTTGTTTCCAACGATGCTCTCAAGCCACCTGTAGGCTTCTCCCCTCACGCCGAGCTTCATCTGGTTGCCGTAGCGGTGGGGTTCGGCCTTAATGTCGAAGTGCTTAGCGAGGATCTCCCTGATCTTCCACGCGGTCTCTTCCTCCTTTTCGGCGTTGAAGTAGAACCACGCCCTCCTGTCGTTAACGTTGAGGTAGCCGTCCCCTATGAACCATCCGAGGACGAAGGCGAGGTCTTCCCCTATGCTCTCGTTTCCAAAGTCGTCCTCGATTTCAAAGCGCGGAAGGAGTATTTCATCCCCCGGTTTCAGCTCACCGACTTCTTTCCAGCCTTCGGGGGTCATGAGCCTGTGGTCGAGCGTCGCGGTTATCTCGTAGCCCTGCTTTGTCCTGACCCTTGCGACCTTCTTCTTCCCTACTTTCCAGACGTAGGCGGGGACAGCTACGGGGTCCGCTATCGCGAGAGCCTTTCCATGGGCGGTTTCATACTTGATTTCCTCCTCACCGGGCAGAAGGACTTCCACCGAGTATGCGTAGGCCTCTCCTTCCTCAGCTATTCCCTCCACTGCAACGGCTTCCTTCTTACCCCTCTCCTTCGCGAGGCTGAAGAGCTCCTCCGCTTTGATGTAGCCCTCAGGAGTGAGAACCCTCGTATCCCCAACGACACACGGGTTGGTGGCGCGGATTTTTTCGCCCTTAGCTGGTTCCAGAACGTTCCTTCTGTTTATAACGTCGAAGAAGACCACACCGGGGTCAGCCTTGGCCCAGGCCATGTAGGCGAGCTCTTCGAAGAGGCTCTTCGGGTCTATCTCTTTGACTTTCTCACCCGTGCGCGGGTTGGTGAGCGGGTAGCGCTTGCCCTCCCTTATGGCCTCCCAGAAGTCCTCCCAGAGGCCTACACTTATGTTGAAGTTGCTCAGCACGTTGGTTCCGGTGTTCTTCTCCTTGGCGTGGATGAACTTCTCAACGTCGGGATGCCACACCTCGAGGATGCCCATGTTGGCCCCTCTTCTCACGCCCCCCTGCTTTATGACGTCGCTGACTGCATCTATGAGGTGCATGAACGAGACCGGGCCGGAGGCTGCTCCGGTGGTGGTTCCTACTATATCGCCCTCGGGGCGGAGCTTTGAGAAATTCAAACCCGTGCCACCGCCCATTTTTTGTATCATGGCCACGTCGTGGGCCGCTTTCATGATGCTCTCCATGTCATCCTCTATCGGAACTACGAAGCACGCCGAGAGCATCCCGAGTGGCCTTCCGGAGTTGATGAGCGCGGGGCTGTTGGGCATGAAGTACTGGCCCGTCATGAGCCTGAAGTACTCCTCTATCTCGTCCTCATACCTGTCGAAGGTACCCTCCTCGAGCATCCTGAGGAGCTCGTCAATAGAGACCTTCATCTGGCCCTTTTCAGCGAGCTCGCGGTAGAGATTGAGAAGCCTCTCAAAGTGCCACTTGTTTAGCTTGAACCTCCCTATGGAGAACTTTCCGTCGTACTCGTCGAGGTTCTCCAGATATTTGTTGAGGGCATTCAGGTCCTGCTCGTGGGAGCCGTTTTTGTCAAAGACTCTCTCGTCATAGAGAACGTCGGAGATAACGGCCAAAGTTGAAACGCGCTCGAAGAGTTCCTTGGGGCTCTCGATGATTTCACCCTTCTCGTTTTTTATCAAGTACCTGCTCGCGAGAACGCGGAGTGCATTTAGGGAGAAGCGCTTGTCTATCTCGTCCAGCTTGTCCTTGTTGAGAATTTTCCTCTTCTCCTCGCGGATTTCGGCCTTCTTCTTACGGTAGAGGATGTACGCCTTTGCGACATCGAAGAGGCCGGCCCTCATGAGCTCAAGCTCGACGACGTCCTGAATGTTCTCGATGTTTGGGATCTGTCCATCGTAGAGTTCGTTAACCCTCCTGACGACCCTTCTAACAACCCTGTCAAGAAGCTTCTCATCGTGGACCCCGACTTCGAGCATTGCCCTTTTGATGGCCCACTTTATACGGCTTTTATCAAACGGCACAATTCTCCCGTCTCGTTTCATCACTTTTTCAACTGCCATATTAACACCCCGTCATTTTATCAATGTAATGCCCCCTATACGTGTAGAATGATGGGTAACATTAGGAGGGGGTTTGACTCCTAAAAGGTTTGCTCCCCCGGAGTTGACACCCTGCCAATTTTAACGAGGTGTTTTGAACGCTAGGTTATAAAGAAGAGACGGGAAAATTGTCGGATAAATTATCCAACTACTCCCTCACCACCACGGGAAACTCCTCCCACGGGAAGACCACCCACTTGTCCGTCCTGAAAACGTAGAAATCAGGAACCACCGAGGTCCACGGCTTCATTGAGAGGCACACGACCTTTACCTCGCTTGCACCGGCCTTCTTGACCTCATCAATGACCACCTCGAGCGTCTTGCCAGTGTCGCTCACGTCGTCCACTATCGCCACCTTCTTGCCCTCTAGCGAACCGTGAAGGGGTATCCTTATCTCGGGCTTCTCCCTTCTCTCCCCTATATCGCGGTAGAACTTGACGTCCGTGACCTTGAGCTCCACATCGCCGAGGATGTGGCTGAGCCTCACAGCCGGAATAAGTCCTCCTCTCGCGATTCCGACTATCACGTCGGGCATGAAATTCTTTCTAAGCTCGTCGGCGAGCGCGAATATCGCCCTGTCAATCTGCCACCAGGTAAGGTAAACCTTGTCCATATCAGCACCTCCGAATAGCGGGAGTTTGAGCTCCAAAACTTAAGACTTTTGTGATTGGAAATGGTTGAAAAGTAATGCTTAAAAAGCCTACGTTGACATGGGCATGTCAATTGCCTATCCCTCGAGGTTCTCGAGGATTCTCCTCCCCTTGGGGCTGAGGCGGTAGTATATCCTCCGGCCCTTTCTCCTGCTTTCCTCGATGAGACCCAGGGATTCCAGCTCCCTGATGTGCTGGTAGACTGCCTGGTACTTCATGGGTTTCTCCAGTCTCTCCCATATCTCGTAGCCGTAGGCCTCGCCTTCTCCAAGGATGCGGAGTATCTCGAGTTTTGTTCCGCTTATCATCGAGCGCTCCCTCTCCTCCTGGAAGCTCTTCAGGCCGGACCCCGTAACCAGGAGGACTATCCGGTCGTCCCTCTCGAAGTAGCCTCCCTCGCTGAGCTTCATGAGGGCGGGAACCACGACGGCGGAGGCGTACTCACCGAACACCCCCTCGCGGGCCAGCTTCTTCTCCCCAACGTCGAGCTCCTCCTCTCGCACGACCACCGCCTTTCCACCGCTCTCCCGAACGGCCTCGACGGCTTCCTCGAGGAAGGGCGGTTCCCTAACGTAGAGGGCCAGTGCCTTGGTGAACTCCCTTTTAGACTTTCCTCCTTCAAGGACGGCCGCTATGGGGGAGCACTTCTCCGTCTGAACTGCTATGAGCTCGGGAACCTCCTCCACAAGCCCGAGGGTCTGGAGCTCTTTGAAGCCCTTGTAGAGGGAGTAGAGGAGTGTTCCGCTTCCCGTGGGAACCAGAACGTGGGTAGGGTTTAACTCCTCCCACAGCTCGAATGCAAGTGTTTTCTGCCCCTCAATCCCAACGGCGTTGTTGGCGGGCGTTACATCGTAGAGGCCGTTTAGCCGGGAGAGCTCGGAGGCGTAGGGGATGGCATCGTCCACGCTGTCTCCATAGCGTATTATCCTGGCCCCGAAGGCTATCATCTGAATGAGCTTTCCCCTATCAACCTTGTGCGGTATGACCACGAAAGCCTCCTTCTCGGCTCTGGCGGCATAGGCTGCCAGGGAAGCGCCCCCGTTGCCGTCGCTCGCTATTATGAAACCGTTCTCCGCATAAGTGAGGCCGTATGAAACCGCAACGCTCGCAAGTCTGTCCCTGAAGCTGCCCGTGGGGTTCCTCGTCTCGTCCTTGATGTGGACGTTGAGGGAAAGCTCCTCCCCAAGCTTTGCCTTAAATAGGGGCGTGCCTCCCTCGTTCAGGCTGATGATTTTTTTAGCGGGGGGCAGGAGCTCCTTGTACCTCCACACCCCCGGTTTTCTCCTCTTCCAGGCCCGGGGATTCACCCTCGAGTAGTCGTAGGTGAAGCGGGGCCTCCCACCGCACTCGCATTTGGGCGGGATTATCCCCTCGTACTCCCTGCCGCAGAGGGGGCAGACCGCCTTCAAAGTCACTCCTCCTTCTCTATGAGTTCCCTCACGTAGCGCGGCATCTGGAAGAGGGTTTCGTGCCTCTCCGGGTCGTAGTAGGTGAGGTCAAGCCCCTTGGCCCTCTCGAGGTCTACCCTCGTGAAGTCGATATCTCCCTTCACTCCAACCAGGAAGCTCCAGGGGGAGGCGTAGCCTATTACCGGGAAGCTGAAGTAGTAGACCCTGTCGAAGACCTTCTTCATGTTCCTGTAGGCATCGAGGAGCTCATTCGTGAAGAGGTAAACGCTTCCCGCCTGGGTAACGTAGAGCCCCCTCTCGCCGAGGGCGTTGTAGGCGTCGCGGTAGAAGTCCTCGGAGAAGAGGAGCTTCGCCGGGCCAACGGGGTCGGTTGAGTCAACGATTATGACGTCGAACTTCTCCTTCGAGTTTCTCATGTACTCGACTCCGTCACCGATTATGAGCTCCGCCCGCGGCTCTTCCTTCTTGATCAGTCTCTCAAGGAGGTCTTTCGCGACATCGAGGTAGAGGAGGGAGGCCTCAACGACTCCGTCGTCAATCTCCACCATCGTGGCCTTCTCAACGCTCTCGTGCTTTAGAACTTCCCTGAGGGTCCCTCCATCGCCGCCCCCGATGACGAGGACCCTCCTCGGGTTTGGATGGGAGAGCATGACGGGGTGAACGAGGGGCTCGTGGTAGCTGTTCTCACCCAATTCGACGAGCTGAACTGTCCCGTCGAGAACGAGGAGCTTTCCAAATCCCTCCGTCTGGTATATCTCGAGCCTCTGGTATTTGGTCTGGGTTTCGTAGAGCCTCCCGGTGACCTTGAAGGCGACACCGTATCCGAGGGGGTACCACTCAATGAAGTGCATCATCATCACCTCTGAAACTTCTACGCCGGTTTGCTTAAAAAGTTTGAGAAGAGGTCAGTAGGGGAACATAACGACGGCGGCGAGGGCTGCGGCGGGCTTGTCCCTGACCGTTATCTCCGAAACGACGACTTTAAACTCCTTGAGCTTCCATCCCCTGACCCTGAAGCCCTCTTCCACCATCTTCTTCACCATCTCCGTGGCCTCTTCCTTGGTGCAGTAGCCCGAGTATTCGTAGATGAGGCCGCCCTCGTTGTTCTCGCTTATGCCGACGCCAAGTGCGGCGCTTATGGTTGAGCCGGGTTCGTCGCTCTCGATGTGCGCATAGACAGTCGGCAGGAGCATTCCAATGGGTATCTCCGGCATCTTCTCGACCCACTCTATGTGCGCGGGTATGACGCTGCTCAGCTTAACGAGGTTAACGTTACCTATACCCATCTTGAGGAGCGCGTTGTCAAAGGCGTTGAGTTTGGTACCGCCCTCCGCACTCGCGGCAACCATAATCGCTTTTTTGGGAGTTGTCCAGCTCATATCTCTTATCCCTCCGTTTATTCGGCTGTGAAAAGGTTATTTTCACTAAAGCTGATTTTGAGAGGACTATGGACCCTCTACTTAGATATAGCTCCACGGTTCACTTATAAAGCTTTTCCCATTGGTGGAAAGCCCCTCTCAGGGTAGTAGGGGCGTTCTCTCGACCGCTAGCGCTCCAAAATGCCCATTTGGGCCATGGGGGTATTTGTGTGTGCATGGTGGAGTAAGACTTTAATCTCTGGAGGGGAAATTGAATTTAAGGTGAACCCGATGCGCATAATCCCCCTCGCCTCGGAGAGCCTCGGCGTCAGGAGTCTGGCAACCTTCGTCGAGGCGTCTGGAGTGAAGATCCTCATAGACCCCGGAGTGGCACTCGGCCCAAAGCGCTACGGCCTCCCCCCTGCGGAAATCGAACTCAGAATGCTCCAGCAGATGCGGAAGAAGCTCCAGGGCTACGCAAGAAAGGCCGACGTCGTGACCATCTCACACTACCACTACGATCACCACACTCCCTTCTTCGAGGGCCTCTACGAGAGCTCCAGCGAAGCCTTTGCGAGGGAAATCTACACCGGAAAGCTCCTCTTCATCAAGCACCCGAGGGAGAACATAAACTTCAGCCAGAGGAAGCGTGCCTGGGCCTTCCTAAAGAACGCCGAGCCGATAGCCAAGGAGATAGAATTCGCCGACGGGAGGGCCTTCGACCTCGGCGGGGTTACCCTGGAGTTCTCACCGGCAGTGCCGCACGGGGGCGAAGGGAGCAAGCTCGGCTTCGTGATCATGGTTCTTATCGACGACGGGAGCAAAAGGATAATCCACGCGAGCGACATCCAGCTGCTGAACAGGAAGGCCGTCGAGTGGATAGTCGAGAAGAACCCCGATCTTCTCATAACCGGCGGGCCACCGACTTACCTCGGCCCGAGGGCGGCTGGCTCCTGGGAGACGGGCGTTAAGAATCTCAACGAGATAATCCGCGAGACGAACGCCGAGGTAATCCTCGACCACCACATAGTCAGGGACAAACGGTATCCGGAGTTCTTCGACGAGCTTGAGAGGAGGCCCAAGACCTTCGCAGGCTACCTCAAGGTAGAGGACAAACCGCTTGAGGCCTACAGGAGGGAGCTCCACAGAATCGAGAGGGGAGAAGAAGCGGAGGTGCCTTTCAGGTTGGGGTGAGGGGAAGTTCTGCAAAAAGTACAGATGAAAAAGATGAAAAGCAAGACTTTAAAATACTTGGAGTAACTTTTTCAACTGATCTTTTTTATTCTCTAGTTCATACTCCAATCTGTGCACTTCATCTATTGTCTCTAGGAACTTGCTTGCTATCTCTTCTTGAGTACTTCTAGGTGGTAACACCACAAGTAAATTCTCTATATCAAACTTATAAATCTCCGCACTCATGCCGCGAATGTAATGTTTGATTTGTATTTGTCCAAATTCGGATAGTAAGTATAAGTACAAATAATATGGATCCACTTTATTGATATCTGGTCGTAGTATCAAGAACTTACTTAAAGCCAAAACCTTCTTATATTTCTCCGGAATCTCGGAAATAATCGCAATTTTATCACCAATGTATCTTTTAGAATGTGCTACAGACTGCAACAGTATGTCATATTTCTGGAGGAATTTCTTTGAGTTACGATATTTGGAACGGTTAACAAATGAAACCTTGTCCCATTCTATGATACCAATCCGATCTTTTATCTTTCGGATTGAGGCAGTTTTTATTATAGGTATCCCTGAGCGAGGAGTATCTATATAGTCGTCTTTCTTTGGACCGATTCCAGGGAATATATCTGTAGTAATATCTTTTAACGGAGCTACTATGAAGCCCTGTGCTTTCAGTAAATTAATTTTGTTTAGAATATCTACATATTCCTTACCATATGCCTCAACATCTAATTTTGTTCCAACCTGAGACGACATGACTTTAGTAAACCAGAGTTTGCTCGAAACGTGTTTATGGGAGGGATACCCACTAGAGTCCTGCTTAAACTTCTCCCACTCCTTTAGTACTTCCGGGAGGTCATTTCTATCCGCGCGACCAGTCGAATCATATCCAATATTCTCTATATGTGCCATAAATATTGGATAATCTTCAATATCTTCCCCATCCCTTAGTTTTTCTAGAAAAAGGATGCTAGTCTTAGGCTGGGAACCAAAAGGTACAAATGCATGTTCCGGCAAACTTATAACTGCTAAAACCTTGGCTCGTGACATGATATATTTGACAACTCTAATGTTGTTTTTATTGGTAAATGCACTATCGGGCAAGATGATACCCATCCTGCCTCCAGGCCTAAGTAAGTCAAGACTCCTTTCGATAAAAAGAATCTCTGACATTTCTGAGGGCTTCAATTTACCTTTATCATTTTTTGAAAGTTCATATTTTACAAAATAATGTTTTACTGATCGCTTTATCTTTGAACCAAATGGTGGATTAGTTAAAAGAACATGATATTTGTTGGGCCTTATATCTTTTCGTTTATCAAATTTCTCAAAATCATCAAGTGCATCATTGCATTCAATATTTGTATGTCCATCTCCATGTAGTTTCATGTCCATCATTGCTATTCTGGCAATCTTATCATTGATTTCTATCCCGAACACATTGTTATGTGAAAAACTCCATATTATCTCCCTAGAGGGATCCTTCCCATACGCTTTAATAGCTTTATCCATGATGTGCTTGATAGAATACAGGAGGAAACCCCCACTTCCACAAGCAGGATCAATAATTAACTCATTAAAGTCAGGGTCTATGAACTTAACCATGAATTCTACAATCTCACGAGGAGTGAAATACTGGCCAAAGTCCCCCCTAAATATTTTCCCTAAGAATTCCTCAAAAGCTCTTCCTTTTGCATCAAGGTCAGTCTTCGTTAATGAAATTCCTTGAAGAACTTTACAAACTTCATATATAATCTCGTCAGAGACTTTAATAGGATCTCCAAAAACATCGGGTTCACTTTCCCTAACTTCCTCGTATAATTTTCGTATACGATCAGCGACACTTTTTGGATCTTCATTTAGTCCAATTTGAAATCTATAATAGTCTCCAACTTTTGTGAACGTTTCATCATAGATTTTGGCAAACATGAGTTTACTCATCTCATCAAACGCTTCAGTAGGATCTCGTTTGCCTCCTTCCCAAAGCAGATTGTGACACCGTCTAAAAACACTTCTCAGATCCTTGAGGCTAACCTCTTGTAAATCAAAAAAGAGTTCACCTTTTTTGTATCTATATTTTGGAGGGCGCCCGTATTGGACAGGAACCTGGGGAATTAGGTATTTGTCTAGAGACTTCCAAGTACTTGGGTGGGTGGAAACATCATAAGCATACTCCTTATCAGCACAAACAACAAGTAGATACTTAGCATTGAGAAGGTTAGCGTTTCCAAGTCCCTCCTTTTTTGCTATTTGAAGTTCTTCTTCAGAAGAACCAGGCTTGCATTCTACTACAATGAAAGCTTTTTCATGAGAGTCATCCTCAAAGACAACTATATCAGCGGGCTGTTTTGGTTCTCTCTGCGGAGGTTCAACTTCGAAATCAATTCGATTTGGGGGATATTTATAAAATTTTACTAACTTCACATAAGTGGCAGCTCTAATTTTTTCTTCGGGATCACTGAAATTATATGATTTCCCTTGAATAGTATAACTGATTCTATTTCCTTCTACTATTTTTATTAGGCCATCGTCTATTCCTAATTTGATAAGATCTACTATATTCATAATCTGCCACACCTCTAATAGTGGAATCTCAGAATAACATTAAAAACTTTAGGGTTATATCCCCAGTTGGGTGATATTAAAAATGCGCGACTTCTACATCGCCCATGAAGAGGATATCAGGACTGGAAGAACCACCGACGTCTACTTCATCAGGACGAAGAAAATTCTTGAGGAGAAGGGCATTCACAAAAAGGTCTTCGCCGACGTCTCGACGACCTCGTTACCGCACGGCTGGAAGTGGGGCGTCTTGGCGGGGGTCGAAGAGGTTGCAAAGCTTCTTGAAGGTCTCCCAGTGAACGTCTACGCGATGCCTGAAGGCACAATATTCCACCCCTACGAGCCGGTTCTCCAGATAGAAGGTTATTATAAGGAGTTCGGAATCTACGAGACTGCTTTGCTCGGCATGCTCAGCCAGGCGAGCGGCATAGCCACCGCCGCACTCAGAACCAAGATAGCAGCCAAGTTCAAGCCCGTCTACTCCTTCGGGATAAGGCACATGCACCCGGCCATCGCTCCGATGATAGACAGAGCTGCCTTCATCGGCGGGTGCGACGGCGTCTCCGGCGTTCTCGGGGCCGAGATGATAGGGGAAAAACCCGTTGGAACGATGCCCCACGCGCTGATCATAACGGTCGGCGACCAGGTGAAGGCCTGGAAGTACTACGATGAGGTAATGCCCCCGGAGGTTCCGAGGACCGCTTTGGTTGATACCTTCTACGACGAGAAGTTTG
This sequence comes from Palaeococcus ferrophilus DSM 13482, assembly GCF_000966265.1. Taxonomy (NCBI): domain Archaea; kingdom Methanobacteriati; phylum Methanobacteriota; class Thermococci; order Thermococcales; family Thermococcaceae; genus Palaeococcus; species Palaeococcus ferrophilus. The sequence goes on from NZ_LANF01000014.1 coordinate 29,643, forward strand.
AAGCTTTGATGGCCGCGGAGGCCCTCGGGGAGAGGCTCAACGCGGTAAGGCTCGACACTCCAGGCTCAAGGAGGGGCAACTTCAGGCGCATAGTGGAGGAAGTCCGCTGGGAGCTTGATCTTAGGGGCTACAAACACGTTAAAATCTTCCTCAGCGGCGGGTTGAACGAGGAGAGCTTAAAAGAACTCGCCGACGTTGCCGATGCCTTTGGAGTTGGCGGAAGCATAGCGAGCGCCAAGCCGGTTGACTTCTCCCTGGACATAGTTGAGGTAGAAGGAAAGCCGATGACCAAGCGCGGCAAACTGAGCGGAAGGAAGCAGATATACCGCTGTGAGAACGGCCACTACCACCGCGTTCCCGCGGATAGGAAGCTCGAGAAGTGCCCTGTCTGCGGCGCGAAGGTCGAACCTCTCCTCAAGCCGCTCATCGAGAACGGTGAGATAGTCGCTAAACTTCCGAAGGCGAGGGAGATAAGGGAGTATGTGCTGGAGCAGGCGAAGAAGTTCAACCTGACGCTCGAATGACCCCCATTTCTTTTTATCCCTCCGTGGACAACTTCAAAAACTATAGGGAGCTTCTAAGCTGGGGACAATAGAAGAAAAAGAAGGGCCTTCAGGCCTCTTCGAGGGTTATAGCGCCGACCGGGCAGGCCTCGGCGGCCTCCTGGGCGCAGTCGAGGTCGGTAGTGTCAACTATCGGGACAGCCTTGCCCTCGTCGTTCATCTCGAAGACGTCCGGGCAGAGGCTGGCACAGATGGCATCTCCAATGCAGGTGTCCTGGTCAACCGTAACCTTCCACGCCATGGCAACATCACCGGATTATAGTCACGCATCCAGAATATAAACCTTTCGCCTTTTAAGGAAGCTGCTTCAGTCTTTTGCTTTAAAATGAAAAGAAGAGACGCTGATGGACATTTTAGGGCACGATTACTTATTTTTGCCTCACATGAGGCCGAGCCTCTTCTTGTACTCCTCGCTCACCATGTCCGGGCTCCAGGGCGGGTCGAAGGTGAGTTCAATCTCGGCATCCTTAACGCCCGGGATTTCGAGCACCTTGTCCTCAACGGCCCTCAGAATCCACATTGTGAGCGGGCAGCCGGGGGTCGTCATCGTCATTTTAACGTACACGGTGTTGTCGGGGTTGATCCTCAGCTCGTAAATGAGGCCGAGGTTTACAACATCAATTCCTATCTCAGGGTCAATGACCTCCTTGAGCTTCTCGAGGACAGCCTCCTTGGTAATCTCCACTCCGCCTTCCTCCCTGACCTCGTGCTCCCTGTTGATAGTTATCAGCCCGACACCCTCGAGCTTCCCTATCTCCGAATGGAGCTTTATGAGGGCGTTGTCAACATCGGGCGTGTCCTTTGCGAGCGTAACCGTTACGTTGCCCTTGTCGTCAACCTCGAGGGATTTGAGGTACTTTTCGTCAATAATTCCCTTAACGACGTTTTCAACTTCCTCTTTAGTGACCATGAGTTCATCACCTGATTTTGGGTTGGAGAAGACAGATTTAAACCTTTTGGGTCAGGAATGGGTAGTGCTTTAGGGCTTGAGTATATCGAGTATTAGGGCCTTCGCAATCTCGCCGTCTATCGCGCCCGCGTTGAGCTCCCTCATGACCCTCTGGATTCCGAAGCGTTTCAGCACTCTGGCTTCCCTTGAAGCCGCTTTCCAGAGGGGACAGCCGAAGCCGAGGGAGTACTTCCTCCCGAGGAGCGATATGGCCTCTCTCTTGTCCATGGCCAGGAACGCCGGGAAGTTGAGGTTCACCATATCCCCCTCCGGGTATATGGAGAGGCTCCCGAACGTCAGGAGGTCGCCGCTCGCGACGATTTTTATGCCCCTCTCCCTCGCGTAGCCCTTAACGGCCCCCATCACCATGGAGTGGCAGCGCCCGCATATGGGGGCCCTCTTCCTCACCTGCGCCCCTATGACGTCGAGGTACCCTGGAACGTCCACGATAACGGCCCCCTCGAGCTGCGCCCTTACGAGGACGGGTTCCCTCATCTGGGGAAGCCTCGCCATCACGGGGACGACGTCAAAGCCAGCCCAGCGGAGAACCTTTAGGGATGCGGTGCTGTCCGAGCCTCCCGAGAACGCCAGGGCCACCTTGACGCCAACGGGCGAGCGGTCGAAGTCCTCTCCCCTTAGGCGGTAGTGAAGCAGGGCCCTGAAGCGCTCGTACGCTTCTTCTCCTATGGCATCCCTCACCCTCTCGAGGGCCTTGAGCGAGTTTCTCACCCGGTAGCTCTTGATGAAATCATTCCCAACAGGCTTCAGCATTTTCTCTCCCCAAAAAGCTTAAATGGGGGGGCCTTTAAAACCCTACTGCACGGTTTTTGAGAACTTGGGGGTGGTAACGTGAGAGATGTGATGGAGAGGGTTAAGGAGAAGACTGGCATCCCTGTCTACGAGAGAAGCGTTGAGAACGTTCTGAGCGCGGTTCTCGCGAGCGATGACATCTGGAGGGTAGTTGACCTGAGCGAGGAGCCCCTCCCGCTCGTGGTGGCGATACTGGGGGCCCTCAGCGAAGGGGGCTACGTCGCCTTCAAGGACAACCGCGTGCTCCTGACCCAGAGCGGGAAGGAGCTGGTGGAGAATTATGGAATAGGGGAGAGGAAGGACTACACGTGCTCCCACTGCGGGGGAAAGACGGTCGAGCTCGACGCCTTCAGCGACCTTCTCGAGCAGTTCAAGGAGATAACCAGGGACAGACCCGAGCCGGCCCACCAGTTCGACCAGGCCTACGTTACCCCCGAGACCACCGTGGCTAGGATAGCCCTAATGCACACCCGCGGCGACCTTGAGAACAAGGAGGTCTTCGTTTTAGGGGACGACGACCTGACCAGCGTGGCCCTCATGCTTTCCGGACTTCCAAAGAGGATAGCCGTTCTGGATATAGACGAGCGCCTCGTGAGGTTCATCGAGAAGGTAGCGGACGAGATAGGATACAGCAACATAGAGATGTTCACCTTCGACCTCAGGAAGCCCCTCCCTGATTACGCGCTCCACAAGTTCGACACCTTCATAACCGACCCGCCCGAGACGGTTCATGCAATCCGCTCCTTCGTGGGAAGGGGTATAGCGACCCTCAAGGGACCGGGATGCGCCGGCTACTTCGGCATAACGAGGCGCGAAAGCTCCCTCGACAAGTGGCGCGAGATACAGAGGGTTCTCCTCAACGAGTTCAACGTTGTCATCACGGACATCATAAGGAACTTCAACGAGTACGTCAACTGGGGCTACGCGGAGGAGACGAGGGCATGGCAGCTCATACCCATCAAAACCCTGCCGAAGCACAACTGGTACAAGAGCTACATGTTCAGGATACAGACGCTTGAGGGTTCAAGGGGCTTTGAGGACGAGATAACCGTTGGAAAAGAGCTCTACGACGACGAGGAGAGCTCCACCACGTGAACCTCTCTTTTTCTCTTCTCCGGAAGTGAGGCGAGGGGGCTGTAGCCCGCCTTCTGTACTATGGGGCATTCGACTGAGCGGCCTACCACGGGGCTCGCACCGGGACTTCATCGCCCCTTTCTCGGCCTTGCACCCCGCGGGACGGCCGTTTCACCGCATCCTCCGGGATCGTCTGCGGGTTAGCTCGAAACCCGTCGCCGGGTTCCTTCGCCGCTTTCATTCACACCCCCCGGAGGCCGTGTCGTTTCTGCGCCGTTGCCCGGCCTCTCGGCCGGTGCCTTGCGGCACCGCGGCCCCGGTGTGGTGGGCGGAACTTCCTCCTTGCGGAAAGCCCCAGCCCCCTCACCTAGGGTAATGTTGAGGGTGGGGGTTAAAACGTTAGCGTTTCTTGGGAAGGTTTTTGAGCTCCCTGAACTGGGGCATCTTTGGCCTCTTGAACTTCCCGAGGGGTGAACGGCGCTTCGGTTTCGGCCGCTCCCTCCTCCTCTCGCGCGGCCTGGTGTAGAGGTACGCCCCCACGAGGGCCAGTACTATCAGGAGCACCAGGAGGATCAAAGCTCCCCCCGAGCTGCCCTCCTCTGGAACCGTCGTGGTGGTGTTCGACGGTGTGGAGTGGGTGGTGGCCACGCTTGAGGTGGTTGTGCGTGTAGTGCTTGTACGCGAGGTGGTTGTGCTCGTGCTCGACGTTGGGGGCACTATTCTGAAGCTGCCGTCCTTCCTCTCGCTCCTTCCGAGCTCTTCGAGATAGATGGTGTAGTGAACCTCGACCCCCGCTGGAACCTCCTCCTCTATTTTCGCCCTTTCCTCCCCCGGTTGGAGCGTCAGCTCCCTGCTGCCCTCCGTGAGTATGCCGTTCCCGGTGTAGAGCAGGTAGCGGAGGGTGGCCTCGATGGGGAAGGCGTTCGGGTTCTCCAGGGTGACCAGGAGGGCCACCCTATCCCCCGAGGGCAGGACGTCAACCTCACCTATGGAGGGCATGCCGATGACGAGGTAGCTTCCGGCCGCTCTCCCGAGAACCCGCTCACCGTGGGAGAGCTCGACGCTGAAGTTCACCTCGCCGATGGGCTGCGGTGGCGTTTTGAACGTCAGGACTATGTTGTTGCTTGGTTTGAGCTCGATTTCCCTCCTGAAGTTTTCGTTCCCAACGGTTATGGTGACGTTGGCTCCTATGGTTCTCTCGGAGTACATGTAGACGTAGAGCTCGTTCTCAGCCCCTTCCAGAACCTGGGGGTAGCTCACGCCCACACCCGTCAGTTCGACCCCGAAGGTGACGTGGTACTCCTCAACGCTCCTGAACGTCCTGTTTCCGTGGGAGATGGAGAAGGTTAGGGTGTAGTTGCCGTCGGGGAGGGTGTAGGGCACCTCGATACCGAGGTTTAGGAAGTCCTCACCGCTGACGTTGAATCTGGCGGAGCGGGAGAGAAGGCTCTTTCCGTCCTTCGAGAGCTCAATACTGGCCTCGACCTCCACGGGAGAGCTGAGATAGTTCCTAACGCGCGCGTAGCCCACGAGCCTGTTCCCGGTAAAGGCCTTCATCTCCTCCCGGGGCTTGCCCTCTATGTAGGAGCCCATATCGAGAACCTCGAGGGGGTACTCCCTCACCTCCAGGGGTATCAGGGCGGTCATGACGTGGAGCTTTCCCGCGGTGTCGAATCCCCAGAGGGTGGCCTCTATAGTGTAGTTGCCCCCTTTGAAATTCCCGGGGACGGTTATTGCGTACGCTATATCCCTCTCCTCATCCGTTCTCCAGTTCGTGGCTTTATCGGGGAAGAGCTTGAAGTCTATTCCCTCAACTTCTCCCCCTTCAGCATCAAGAACCCTGTATTTTATGAAAGAAACCACGCTGAATTCGGCGTTTTCCTCGTTTTTAAACGTGAGGTATCCGTTTTGAGAATCGCCACGGACTATGAGGATTTTTCCCGAGACCTTAAACTCCCCGAACTGGCCCGCGACGAAGGGTGTTATGAGGAGCATGAGGAGTATGGGGATAATCCAGTGACCTTTTCCCATGTCACCACCATTAAAACTTGGCCCTGATGGTATAAATGGTTTGCTAAACGAAATGGTCACATGAACCTCGAGGCCACTAGGATTAGTCCCATGAGGATGAGGGAGACAGAGAACAGGAACACCAGCCTGTAGAGCCTGAGCCTTCCGAACTGTTCTCTAACTATGAGGTGTATTATCGTTAGGGAGAGCCCGTAGAACGTTGAAAAGGCTCCAAGGGCCAGCTTTAAATCCACCCGGAGAAGAAAGAGCAGCCCTAGTATGCTCCCGGCTAAAACCGTGACGTTTGGAACCGTCATCGCGTAGTAGTTCAGGAGCACCCTCTCGTCGTCCATAGTCATCACTCCATTATGAACACGTAGGTGGTCGTCGTGGGAAGCTCGCGCCTTATCCTTGGGAGCAGGTAGCGCGGGAGGGTTATTTCACTCTTCTCCTCGAGGAAGTCGTAGGTTCCGAGGAGCTTCTCGATGACCTCTACCTCGAGCCTCCCCCTGACCCTGAAGTAGCCGTGCCACAGCGTGCTCACCTCAAGGGGGATGGGGAGCAAAAGCCTGTCCCACTCGCTCTCGTCTATTATCTCGGAGAGCCTTTCGAGCTCCTGTCTCCTGAAGTGGTGCTCGCTTCCATCCCTGAGCTTTACGGAGGGGTCCTCCTCCCTCAACAGGGCCGAGAGGCTCTTCCGCTGTCTCGGGAGATGGAGGTTTATGCGCATGAGTTCCCTGTTTATTATCTCGTCGGGCTCGGGCATGGTTGGAAATAAACAGTCGCTTTCATAAAGTTTGTGAAGAAAAAGTCACGAGGCCTTGGCCTCGAGGAGGGCCTTGACCCTCTTGAGCCTGAAGAAGTTCTCCCTTTCCATCTCGTCGAGCCTTCCCTTGATGAACTTGACGGTGTTCTCCATGCGCGGGATGATGATGTACTCGAGTGCGTTAACGCGCCTCTTCGTCTTCTCTATCTCCTTCGCGAGCCTCTTGAGGGTCTCCTCCACCTCCGCCAGACGGACGGCCAGCTCAAGAACCTCCTCGAACTTGTCGGCCACCTGGTCAACCCTGGCGGTCGTCGAGACGAAGGCGTAACCCCTGTCCTCCATGGAGCGCCTGAAGCCCTCGGACTCTATGAGGGGAACCGGGACGCCCATGACGTTCCGTCTCTTTATCTCGATCTCCCTGTTGGGCTTAACGCCTAGGGAGATTTCCTTGAGCTTGCTGACGCCGACCTCGACCTCGGCCATTCTGAGAACCTCGAAGGCCTCCTCCATCTTCCTGTTGAGCTCCCCCCTGAGCTGGAGCGCCTCATCGTATATCGTGAAGAACTCCATTATGAGGGCATCCTGCTTCTCCTTGAGGAGTTTGTGACCTTTCCTGGCCAGGGCTACCCTCTTCTTGAGCTTCAGCAGCTCCATACGCGTTGGCTTGACGTTGAGTATCTCTGCCATTCATCACCCCTCCAAATAAAGTGGGGAAGGTCAGGCCTTCCTCCTGTACTTGGGGTGGTACTTCTGTATCTGCTCCTTCTTGACACGCTTGAGCTCGCTCTCCGGGAGTATCGAGAGGAGCTCCCATCCAAGGTCGAGGGTCTCGAAGATGCCCCTGTCCTCGTCGTAGGCCTGGGCGATAAACTCCTTCTCGAACCTATCGGCGAACTTGAGGTAGAGCCTGTCGGTCTCGCTCAATGCCTCCTCACCGACGACCGCGACGAGGTCCCTCAATGACCTGCCCTCGGCGTACGCTGCATAGAGCTGCTGGCTGAGCTGCGGGTGGTCATCCCTTGTCATTCCCTTACCGATACCGTCCTTCATCAGACGGCTGAGGGAGGGGAGCACGTCAATGGGGGGATAGATACCCTTCCTGTGGAGGTCCCTGCTGAGGACTATCTGTCCCTCGGTGATGTAGCCCGTCAAATCCGGAATCGGGTGGGTGATGTCATCATCTGGCATCGTGAGGATGGGCACCTGTGTGATGCTTCCCTTCCTTCCCTTCACCCTGCCGGCACGCTCGTAGATGGTGGCAAGGTCAGTGTACATGTAACCGGGGTAGCCGCGCCTTCCGGGAACCTCCTCCCTCGCTGCCGAAATCTCACGAAGTGCTTCCGCGTAGTTGGTCATGTCCGTGAGGATAACGAGCACCTGCATGTCGTAGTCGAAGGCAAGGTATTCAGCCACGGTGAGGGCCATACGCGGGGTGATGATACGCTCGATGGCCGGGTCGTCCGCGAGGTTGAGGAACAGCACCGCCCTCTCTATTGCACCCGTCTCCTCGAAGCTCTTCTTGAAGAAGTTGGCCTCCTCGTAGGTGATACCCATTGCGGCGAAGACCACCGCGAAGCTCTCCTCCTCACCGAGGACCTTTGCCTGCCTTGCTATCTGCGCCGCGAGCATGTTGTGCGGTAATCCAGAACCGCTGAATATCGGGAGCTTCTGGCCGCGGATGAGGGTGTTCATTCCGTCTATGGCGCTTATACCCGTCTGAATGAAGTCCCTCGGGTAAGCACGGGCGACGGGGTTGAGCGGGGCGCCGTGGACATCGCGCCTGTCCTCGGGGATTATCTCCGGGCCGCCGTCAATGGGCTTGCCGATACCGTTGAACACCCTTCCGAGCATGTCCATCGAAACGGGAACCTTGAGGGTCTCACCGGTGAAGCGGACGCTGGTCGTCTTAACGTCGAGGTCGCGCGTTCCTTCAAAGACCTGGACGATGGCCATGTCCTCCCTGGCCTCGAGAACCTGTCCCTTCCTCTTCTCTCCGCCCTCGACCTCTACCTCTACGACCTCACCGTAGGCGACGCCCTTAACGCCCTCAACGACCATCAGAGGACCGTAAATCTTGCTTATCGTGGAGTACTCCTTTCCGACCATTTTCCTCACGCCCCGTACTTCTTAAAGAGCTCTTCAAACTGCTCGTCAGTCTTCCCTATGAGGGCCTCAACGTCCTCAACCTTCGCGATGTACTTCATACGGCCTATCTCTTCCCTGACCGGGAGCTTGGCTATCTCCTCGACCGGGACGCCCATGTCAACGGCCTTCATCGTCTTGTCGTAGAAGTTGAGGATGACGCGCATCATGGTGACCTGCTTCCTGGGTGAGCAGTAGGTGTCAACCTCGTCGAAGGCATCCTGCTGGAGGTAGTCCTCCCTGACCATCCTCGCCACGAGGAGCGTGGCCCTCTCCCTCTCGGGGAGAGCGTCGGGACCGACGATTCTGACTATCTCCTGGAGCTCGGCCTCCTTCTGGAGGAGCGCCATTGCCCTGTCCCTCATGATCCTCCACTCGGGGTCAACGTTCTTCTCCCACCATCCCTGGATTGAGTCAACGTAGAGTGAGTAGCTGGTGAGCCAGTTGATGGCAGGGAAGTGCCTCCTCCTCGCGAGGTCAGCGTCCAGCGCCCAGAATACCTTGACGACACGGAGGGTGTTCTGCACAACCGGCTCGCTGAAGTCACCGCCGGGCGGTGAAACGGCTCCTATGACCGAGACACTTCCTACCCTATCCTCGCTTCCGAGGGTGATGACCCTGCCGGCTCTCTCGTAGAACTCCGCTATCTTCGAGGCGAGGTACGCGGGATAACCTTCCTCACCGGGCATCTCCTCGAGACGGCCGGATATCTCACGCAGGGCCTCCGCCCACCTCGAGGTTGAATCGGCCATCAAAGCCACGTCGTAGCCCATGTCCCTGAAGTACTCCGCTATGGTGATTCCTGTGTAGATGGACGCCTCACGTGCTGCAACCGGCATGTTTGAGGTGTTTGCTATGAGAACCGTCCTCTCCATGAGCGGCTTCCCGGTTTTTGGATCTTTCAGCTTCGGGAACTCCTCAAGAACGTCGGTCATCTCGTTACCGCGCTCACCGCAGCCGATGTAAACGACCACCTGTGCGTCACTCCACTTGGCGAGCTGGTGCTGGGTGACGGTCTTTCCTGAACCGAAGGGGCCCGGAATGGCCGCGGTTCCACCCTTGGCCTGGCTGAAGAAGGTGTCTATGGCTCTCTGTCCGGTGATGAGCGGGACCTCCGGCGGGAGCTTGTTCTTGTAGGGCCTCTTGACACGGACGGGCCAGCGGTGGTACATCTTGAGCTCCTCGATGGTTCCGTCGGGCTTCTTGATCTTTGCAATGACCTCCTCGATGGTGTAGTCCCCTTCCTCAGCTATCTCGACTACCTCACCCTCGACCCACGGGGGCACGAGGATTTTGTGCTCGATGATGCTTGTCTCGGGAACCACACCGAGAACGTCTCCACCAACGACCTTGTCGCCGACCTTAACTTTGGGCGTGAAGTGCCACTTCTTGTCCCTCGGGAGGGCCGGGGCGGTAAGACCCCTCGCTATGAAGTCCCCGCTCTGCTCCCTGAGAACGTTGAGCGGCCTCTGAATTCCATCGTACATTGCCGTGAGCAGTCCGGGACCGAGTTCAACGCTCAGCGAAGCCCCGGTCCCTTCAACCGGCTCGCCCGGCCTTATGCCAGACGTTTCCTCGTAAACCTGGATGATGGCCTTGTCTCCATCGAGGCGGATGATTTCTCCGATGAGTCCGAGTTCACCCACCTTAACGACCTCGTACATCCTGGCGCCTCTCATCTCATCAGCAACCACAAGGGGCCCGGTAACACGAATTATCTTTCCCATCTTTCTTCACCTCTTTATCTCGACACCTATTGCCCTTCTAACGATCTCCTTAATCTGCTCCTCACCGAAGAGGGAGCCAAACTTATCGGGTATTTGAAGGATGATTGGGAAGGTTACCTCCGGAAGGCCGATCCTATCGGCCAGTCTCTCGGTTATGAGGATTATCCCGACGTCTTCGCGCTCTATAAGCTCCTTCAGCTTGTTCCTTGCCCTGTCGGTTTCGAGTGCTGTTTCCTCGAAGGCGTAAACCTCGTGGACGCCGGCGAGCTTGAAGCCAAGGGCAGTGTCCCTATCCCCCATCAGGACGATCTTCATGCCATCTCACCCACTATCTCCTTTATCTTCTCCGCCCTTATGCCGTCTTCGAGGAGCTTTGCTATGGCCTTGAGCTTCCTGATTTCCCTCTCCTTGAGCAGGATGTAGTTGAGGGCTACCGCAACGCTCAGCGGGTAGAAGCGCGTGAGCTCGTTCATCCTCTCCATGATGAACCTGTCGAAGGCCTTCTCGAGAGCCCCGAGGTCGCCGGTTTCGAGGGCCTCCCTGTTCTCCCTGAGAAGCGGGCCGTACTTCGTCGAGTCGAGCTCCGCAAGCGCCATGCTGAGGTCTTCAACGTTCATAAGCGTCTCGAGTGCCCTGCCCTTCAGCGTTCCGCCCTCTATTACTGAAGGCCTTATCTTCTCGGCGCTCAGTCCCTTGGCCTTGCCCCTGAGGATGGTGAGGACGTTGAGCCTGTCAATGCTGAGCCTAACGAACTCTTCCAAGATAACCCTCTCTTCCCCTTTCTTTGAGGTGGCGTAGTCCAGGAGCTTGGTGTAGTACAGCCTGTAAAGCTCGGTTTCAAACTCTTCGAGGCTTATCTCCTTGAGCAGCAGCTTCTGGTAGGGCCCTTCGTACTCCGTCCCCTCGAGTATCACGAGTATCTCCTCGAGCGTTTTTGCCTCCGCCATCGCCTTGACCTTCTCGACCATGGTTCCCAGCTCGACCACGTAGTCCCTGGCAACCTCCCCCATCATCTTGGCCTTGACGACGCTGGTTATGTTCCTGACGTCCCATCCCTCGAGGAGAAGGCCGAAGAAGGCGTTAACGCGCTTGGGCATGATTTTGAGCATGAGGGAGTAGGTATCCGCGAGGGCCACATCAAGGGCTCGCTCTATGGTCTCGGCGTTGAGTTCCCCGAGGTTGGCCAGGTAGGCCTTGTAGTCGCTGTCCTCAAGGTTTACCACGAAGTTCTCGAGGTTCTTGCTCTCCGCCAGCTCTCCAAAGCGGTGCTCTGTGAAGAGCCTCGCCTCCATGGCCCTTATCCTTGCGTTCGGGTAGGAGTAGGGCGTGTACTTGTAGATGAGCGCGCTGGTCTTGTAGCCCACCCATGTGAATATCACGGCGAGGGTTGTATCGAGGATTGCTGTTATCGTTCCGACTTCCACTTTCATCACCCGAAGAGGGCTTTGGCTATCCTTGCCCTCAGTTCGCTCTCAAGCCTCTCAATTCTGGCCTCGAAGGTGTTATCAACCCTGACCCTGCCGTCGGCGCTCTCGACGAGGATGCCCCCCATGGTGTGGATGGGCTCCCCAAGCTCTATCTCAACCTTCCGGCCGAGGTTCCTGGTGATGTAAGCCTTGATGCTCCTGCTCTTCTCCTTTATGAGCGTGAGCGTTCTCTCGTTTGAGTGCAGGACAACGGAATCCGCCTCGAGTTCCCTCAGCGACTCGAGGAGGAGGGCCTTTACGGTGTCAAGGTACTCCTCATCCGGGAGGGAAGCAAGCCTGTCCTTGAGGCCCTGGAAGACCTCATTTATGAGCTCCTCTTGAGTCTCAAGCTTTTTCTTCCTTGCTTCGAGCCTTGCGCTCGCGACTATGCGCTGCTTTTCAATCTCCGCCTGGGTCTCGGCTTTCCTGAGTATCCACTCGGCCTTGGCCTTTCCCCTCGCCTCGGCCTCGTGCCTTATCTCCTCAGCCTGCTTCTGGGCCTCGTCGAGGAGGTATTTGATCTTCTGCTCCGCTTCCCTGTTGATCTCCTCGATGATGAGCTTTGCCCCTTCCATTGCCTTTCCTCCCAAAATTGTGTTTTGGGAGCGGCCTCAGAAGCCGACTCCCGTAACGATCATGATGAGGGCACCGACGAGACCGAAGATGGCCATGGTCTCGGCCATAGCGGCGAAGATGATTCCCTGGGTGAAGGTCTTGGGGTTCTTGCTGACGGCACCTATGCCGGCGCTCGCGATGATACCCTGCGGGATGGCGGAGAGACCGGTGAGGCCGACGGTGAGACCCGCTCCCAGGAGTATGGCGCTCTTAATCAGGTTTTCGCTGGTGGCTTCCGCGAACTTAAAGCCTCCTCCAAGTATCCCCGAGACGAGGAGTATGAGGAAGAGCGTAATCAGACCGTAGATACTCTGTGTCATTGGAAGACCCTCGAGGATGAGGGCGTTCCTGAAGTTCTTTTCGTCCTCTGCAACAGCTCCTGCCGCTGCCGCACCCGCGACACCGACACCGAATGATGAGGCGGCTCCTGCTATGCCGGCGGCGAGTGCCGCACCAAGTGCAACGTAAACTATCGGGTCCATTTTTCACACCTCCAACTCTAGTTTTGAAACCTTTCTTTTAGCCCTGAAGGGCTCAAACCTCCTACCCTCTCCGGAGTAGAAGGTGCTGAAAAATTCAACGTAGTGCAAACGTAAAGCGTGAACGAAGGCTCCGAGGGCGTTTATGGCGGTCGAGAATATGTGACCGCCCACGAAGAGCACGAGCCCTATGAGGATTCCGAGGGGCACGGGCCCGAGCTTGACGCCCCATATCATTCCCACGAGTATGTTGATGACCATGGCTATTCCAGAGGTCGCGAGCGCGAGGGCCATGAGACGGGCGTAGCTCAGCCAGTTGCCCACGAAGCCGAAGAAGTCCGATATCGTCATGAGCAGCTTCATGAGCACGGGCAGGTCGCTCCTGAGCTCCGCCACCACGAAGAGGAGGAAACCTATGGCGAATAGCCCCATCCCCGCGCTCTTAAGCGGTGCGTTCACTGTACTGAGTGCGAGGAGCGTAACTCCCAGGATTATGAGCATCCAGGAGAGCTGCTCCGTTAGGGCTCCCATCGTATCGCCGTTCTTCAGTCTGTTGATGAAGCCCATGGTGTAGCCCACGAAGAGGTGGGCGAGACCTATTGCGAGCGCCATGATGAGCACTGTGAGGGCCCCGCGCATGGCGTCTATGGCGTAGGGCACGCTGAATCCGAGGGCGTTTCCTACCTTTATGAGCGCATCACCGAAGTAGCTCCCGAAGACTATTCCCATGAGCATTGTAAAGACGGCGCTCCAGAGCATTACCCTGGCGAACTTGTAGGTTCCGTCGTTGAAGCGGCTGTGTCCCTTGACGAGGAGGAACGCCACAATTCCCATCAGCAGTCCGTACATGAAGTCCGTGAGCATGAAGCCGAAGAAGAACGAATAGGTGAATGCCAGTATGGGCGTTGGGTCGAACTCGTTGTACTTGGGAACGCCGAACATCTCCGTGAGCATCTCGAAGGGCCTGGCCCATCCTGGGTTCTTGAGCTTTATGGGGATCTCGTCAAGCTCTTTCTCGACGTCGGGCTCGCTGGTCTTGATGTAGGCCTTTCCGTCCGTGAGCTTTTTTATGCCCTCAACTATGGCTGACACCTCCTCCTTGGGCGCCCAGCCCCTGAGGGCGAAGGTCATGTTGGTTCTCGCGAGCATCCCGAGGGCGTTGGCCTTCTCCCTCTCGTTCTCCGTGATCTCCTGGTAGAATGCGAGCCTGTCGTAGTATTTCCTGGCGAGTTCTTTACCCTCCTTCCTGAGTTCGTCGAGTTCCCTCTCCTTCTCCCCGAGTCTTCCCTCGAGCTCGCGGATGAGCTCTCTGGGGGTTCCCTTACCCTCGGGCACCTCGAGCCTCGAGAAGGAGTACTTGGCGAGAATCGGGTTTATCCTGTCGAAGTCCCTCCTGAGGGTGGCTATCACAACCAGGTAGGCCCCCTTGGTTTCCCTGCTCACGTAGGCGACCTTACCCTCGAGCGCTCTGGTTATCTCGTCAATCATGGGTCCGTACTTGTCCTTCTCGACGGTTCCGGCAACTATCTCAAGGAAATCCGTCCCCCGGAGGTAGGAGACATCAATGTTGAGCTCCGCGAGAAGTTCAAGGATGTTTATCTCGGTTTTTATTCTGTCTATCTCGGTGCTGACGGCGTTTATCCTTCCTTCGAGGCTCTTTATCTCCGGCTCGGCCTCCTCGAGAAACGCCTCCACGTCCTTTATGATGGCCTCTATGCCCCTGTACCTGTAGTTCTCCTTCCTGGGCTCCTCGGGGAATATGAACCCCTTGATTCCCCCGCCGCTCTCCTCCTTGAAGGAACCGAGGAACTCGACGAGGCGCGAGAGCCCTATGCTGTAGGAAGCGGCCTTCCTGTAGAACTCGTTTGGGGTGTCCTTCTGGGCAACCTCCACGCTCACCTCTCTGAGCTCCACAACTCCGGTTTCGTGGAGATACGTGAGGAGGGAGTCCTTATAGCGGTTTAAGGTTATTACCTCGAGTTTAAGCATCTCGTTGGGCCTGAACATGTCAGATCCCTCTTACGACCTTTAGGGCCTCGTTAAGCGCGACCTCAAAGTTCTCAATGGCCTTGACCTTTAGTTCATCAATCTCCTTCTCACCCTGGGCGAGAAGAGCCTTGGCCTCTTCCTCCCCCTCGCGTTTCTTCTCCTCGATCATGACCTCGGCCTTCTTCTGCGCTTCCTCCACGATGTCCCTCTCGATTTTCTTTGCCTCTTCCCTGGCTTCCTGGACGATGAGCTTTGCTTTTCCTTTGGCCTCCTCGATCCTCCTCTCTGCTTCCTTCTCGGCCTCGACGATCTGCTTAATTACGTCCTCCATGAACATCATCTCCTGTGAGGGTGAAAATGCACACCATTTCTGGCTGCTCCAACGAGTTTAAATATTTTATGCCCTTTAAAAAAGCTTCGGAAAGGTGAAGCTCATTTCAAATACCTTTCGAAGTTTTCATGGAAATGACGACTTGAGCCCAGAGCCCGTTAGCATAACGACTACCCTTCCGCGCTCTCCCTCCCTCAGGTAGGCGGCGTAGGCCAGGGCGGAGGTCGGTTCCACTATGAGCCCCATTGAGTACAGTTCCTTGAGTGCCTTCCGCGTTTCCTCCTCCCCGACGGAGACGCAGAAACCGTTAGTTTCCCTTAGGACCCTCACCATTTCCTCCTTTCTCGGCGGTTCAGGTATGGCTATGCCTTCCCCCAGTCTGTTAACCCTCTCGCTCCTCTCGCAGAGGCTCTCGAACCCCTCGGCCTGAACGGCCACGAGCCTGGGGAGTTCCTCGATGGCCCCCATTCCCCTCAACTCCCTGAAGCCCTTGTAGAGGCCGAGGAATAGGCTCCCGCTCCCCGTGGGCACGAACACCTGTTCCACCTTTCCGAGCTGCTCGTAGAGTTCAAACGCCGCTGTCTTCGTCCCCTCTAGAAAATAGGGATTGTACCAGTGGGAAACGTATGGCTCGTGCTCCCTCGCCACCCTGTGGGTCTCCATCCTGTCCCCGTCCACCTCGTGAACATCAACGCCCAGTGCCCTGAGCACCGCCTTCTTCCCCTCGCTGGTTCCTGAGGGAATGAAAACGTGGACTTTCAGGCCTTCCCTGCTCCCGAATGCCCCCATGCTTATGGCGGCGTTGCCCGAGGAGTCCAGGTAGACCTCCCTAAAGCCATCCTCCCTGAGCTTTCCAACGGTAACGAAGCTCCCCCTGTCCTTGAAGGAGCCCGTTGGCGTGACGTACTCGAGTTTGAATGGACCCACGAGCGGAGTAACAGGGACGGGAAGGTCGGGGAGATGCTTAACGGGTAGAAAAGCCCGATATCTCCTTATATCTGGTTCCCGTCCAACGAGCGCCTCAAAGGGTCCCTCAAAGCGGTTTACCACCTCGAGGGTTCCCCCGCAGTCGCAGACCGTGCGGAACTCGCGGTACGTTTTTCCACAGCGCGTGCACTTAAGCATAATAATGAATATGAGAAAAGAGGTTAAAAGGTTACTCTTCCTTCTTCTTTTCGAAGAGCTTCTTTATCTCCTCGAGGGCGTTGTCCTTTCCGAAGATTATTACCTGGCCCTTCTGCGGGAGCTTCGTGTCACCGGAGGGTATCACAAGGTTGCCCTTGTCGTCGTAGACCGCCACGATGAGCGAGTCCTTCGGGAGCTTGAGGTCTTTTATTAGCTTCTCCGAGACATCGCTGCCTTCGTCTATCTTGAACTCGACGATTTCTGCTCCTTCCTTGGGTATCATCACCCTGTTGAAGCCGGGGGTGGTTATGGTTCTCACTATGAAGTTCGCCGCCATCTCCTCGGGCGAGACGATGTAGTCGAAGTACTTTTTCAGATCCTCCACCTTTTCGAAGACCCTCTTGTTCTGGATGTTGCTGACCCTGAGTATGGTGATTATATCGGGGTTGATGTTCTTGGCGAGTATGCACGCGAGTATGTTGGCGTCGTCCTCCCCTGTGAGCGCTGCGAAGGCGTCCGCCTGCCTTATGTTGGCTTCCTCAAGCACGCTCTGGTCCGTTGCGTCCCCGTTTATCACGAGACCGTTTATCTCGTTGGCCAGTTCGTTGGCTATCTCCCTGTTCCTCTCGATGAGCGTCACATCATGTCCATCGTTCTCCAGCATTTTGGAGACGAGGAAGCCAACCCTCCCCGCCCCCATGATCACCACGAACATCTACTCACCTCTTCCCCCCTATGAGTACCTTGGCGATTTCGGCGTAGGCCGGCCTCGTGATGAGGATTCCTATCAGGACGCCGAGTATCGTGGTGAAGGCGAAGCCCCTCAGTCCCCCAACGAAGAACTTGAAGAGGAAGCTCATCGCCACCACCGTGGTCGTTGCCGAGGCCATGATGACGAAGAAGGCCCTTCCCATCCTCTTCATGACGCCGCTCCTCTTGGTTATCCTTCCTTCCCTCGTCCCTCCGAGGAGCTCGTCCGTTATGACTATCTGCTGGTCAACGCCCGTACCTATCGCCGCTATGATACCCGCGATACTCGGGAGGTCGAGGTTCCATTTGATGAGCGCGGCTATACCGAGGATTATTATGACCTCGCTGAGGCTCGTCGAGAGAACGGGTATGGCTATCCTGAAGCGCCTGTAGTGTACGTAAACCACTCCACCGACGACGAGGAGGGCTATCAAGCCAGCGAGGAGAACCTGCCTCTTGAAGTTCTCACCGAGTTCGGCCGATATGAACTGAACGCCCTCAACGTGAACCTTTACCGGAAGTGAACCGCTCGCGAGAACGACCGCTATGACGCTGGCCTCCTGCTGGGCGAGGAAAACGTTGGGTGAGGAACCCGTTATCTCGACGTTGGTTGAGGCCTGGCCGGTGGTGAGGCTCTCGCTGACACTGTACGGGCCGTAGAGGCCGAGGGTTCTCGCCACAAGCTCCCTATCCGTCTCGCCCTCCTTCCTCTCGACGACCCTGACGTTGAGCCCCTTCTCCTTGAGCGCCTTTTCAAGGTCTCCGTCAACCCCAACGAGCACCACGAGCTCCTTCCCTTCGGCCGCTTTGGCTATCTCCTCGGCGCTCTGGTTGGTGTAGACGAGGGTGTCAATGTTGAAGGCCTTCTTCACGCGCTCCGGGAGGGGGAGGGCATCCGGAGCGGCGGTGTTGAAGTCGTTGAGCATTGAGTCGTGAACGCTCGGGCTCACCACTAAGAGGGAGTTAACCGGTGGGTCAAGGAACATGTCCACGGGGTAGTTGGGCTTTCCAAGGGCGAGCTGGGCGAACTTCTCGGCGGCACTCTGGGAGAGCTGGAAGGGGACGTTCCATCTTCCGCTCTGCTCCACCCTGAAGGCGAAGACCTGCACAATGTCCTGTCCCGTGGCGAACACCTCGCCGTTGAAGGCCGCGTAGAAGACGCCCTGCTTCTCTATGGTTTGTTTTATGCTCTCAACCGTTTCGGCGCTGGTGTTGGCGATTTTGACTATTATGTACTCGTTGCCCCAGGGCTCGACCTTGACATCGGCCACACCGAGGCGGTTGATCCTGTTCTCGAGCGAGGTGACAACCTTCTCCATGGTGTCCTGGTCAACGGGTTTGTCAAGCCTTACCGTTATGGCGGTTCCACCGCTTATGTCGAGACCGAAGGTGAGCCCCTGCGAGAGTATTGTGGTGAAAGAGCCGATGAGGAATATTATGAGGAGCATGACGCGCCAGTTGAAGAGTATTTTAGACCACTTCATTCCTCTCCCCTCCTTTTAAGGTACCACTTCAGAACTCCGGCGTTGAGAACCCACGTGTTCATGAAATCCGCCAGGAGACCGAAGATGAGCACCGCGGCTATCTCATCCACAACCTGGGCGGTGGAGACGAGCCAGAGTGAGAAGAGGGCACCGAGGGTCGTGGTGCTCATTGTAAAGCCCGTGGAGACGGCGGAGAGATACGCCTCGTCAACGGTGTTCTCCTTTCTCCTGAGGAGCTTCGTGGTTAGGAGGATGTTGCTGTCAACTGAGTAACCTATGAGCATGAGGAGGGCCGCGATTGTGGCGAGGCTCAGGTCTATTCCGGTGACGCTCATGAGGGCCAGGGCTATCACCATGTCCGAGAGGGCGGAGAATATGACCGTTATCGAGGGCACGAATATCCTGAAGAAGAGGAACACCACGACGGCCATTCCAAGGAAGGCGTAACCTATGGCCTTTATGCTCTGCCTCTGGGCCATCGCCCCAAAGCTCGGCTGAACCTCGCTCTGGGCGTAGCTCGCCTCGGGGTACTTCTCCTGCAGTGCCTTGATTATTTCAGCGGCTGAACTTCCTGCCGGGGCGTAGACGTTCACGCCGCTTCCCCCAAGGCTCGTAAAGCGCTCAACCCTAACGTCATAACCAGTCTGGTCGTGTATGTAGTTCGCTATTGCATCGGGGTTGTCGTTTACCCCCTGGGCCGTGACGACTACACCCCCCTGAAGCTCTATTCCAAGTCCGGGGGGCTTTACCGCGAGAACGATTAAAGCCAAAACAAAGACCGCGAGAGGGTAGATTATCATCTGTTTGTGTTCCATCCGGGCCAGTTTATTCAGGAATTCGCGTCTCATACTTCCACCTCGATGTGGTTGTCCTTTGGGGATAAACCTTTTTATCTTTCTGGTCAAGGTGTTGCTGGCAACTATTTAAAATCTTGGGTGATAAAAAGATTGCGCAGGTGAACTTCCGTGTCCTCTGATGAACTTAAAAGGCGCGCGCTTTCCTATCACAGGGACAACTTCCCCGGAAACGGGAAGATAGAAGTGATACCCAAAGTGGAGCTCACAACCAGGGAGCACCTCACCCTCGCCTACACCCCGGGCGTTGCGGAGGCCTGCAGGGCGATAATGGGGGGTGAGGACTATGGGGAGTACACGGCCGTAAACAACACGGTCGCGGTTGTCACGGACGGGAGCGCCGTCCTCGGCCTTGGGGACATAGGGGTCAGGGCCGCCCTGCCCGTGATGGAGGGCAAGTGCGTCCTCTTCAAGGCCCTCGCGGGGGTTGATGCCTTTCCCATACTCGTTGACTCCAGGGACGTTAACACTATCGTCGGGACTGTGGAGCGCATAGCCCCCTCCTTCGGTGGCATAAACCTCGAGGACATAAGCGCTCCCCGGTGCTTCGAGATTGAGGAGAGACTCCAGGATGCGCTCGATATACCCGTCTTTCACGATGACCAGCATGGAACTGCCGTTGTGGTCCTTGCTGGCCTCATAAACGCTCTTAAGCTCGTGGGGAAGCGCTTTGGGGATATCAAGGTGGCCGTAAGCGGTGCCGGCGCTGCGGGCATAGCCATAGCGAGACTCCTCCACGACGTTGGCGTGAGGGAAATCGTGATGACGGACAGGAGGGGGATTATCAACCGCTCCAGGGGCGATCTCAACCCCTACAAACGCGAGATTGCGGAGTTCAACGTCCACGACGTTGAGGGAGGCATAGAGGAGGCGATGGCCGGGGCAGACGTTTTCATAGGGGTTAGTGTCGGTGGGCTGGTGAGCGAGGACATGGTTCGCTCGATGGCGGATGACGCGATAGTCTTTGCCCTCGCCAACCCGGAGCCAGAGATACTCCCCGGGAGGGCCAAGAGGGCAGGTGCAAGGGTCGTCGCCACGGGGAGGAGCGATTACCCCAACCAGATAAACAACGTTCTCGGCTTCCCGGGGATATTCAGGGGGGCCCTGGACGTTAAAGCCACGCGCATAAGCCCGTCCATGAAGCTCGCCGCCGCGGAGGCTATAGCATCAACCGTGGAGGAGCCTTCGGAGGAGCGTATAATCCCCTCGCCGCTCCACCCCGATGTCTACCCGAGGGAGGCCAGGGCCGTCGCGGAAGCGGCTTTGAAGGAGGGCCTGGCGCGGAGAAAAGTGAGCGGCGAATGGGTTGAAGAGCATACGAGGAAGCTGCGGGCTTTTTACACCCTCTACATCGCTCCCATAAACTCTCAGAGAGCCTCGTTTTGAACGGAGTTCTTTGCTTTTTTTTCGTGATTAACTGGCCGATTTTGAAATAATCGGTTATTATTGGGGAGTTATTGTTCTGGGCCGAAAGCTGATGTTCATTTCATGTTATCTCCGACCAACTCCCAAAAACGATAAATTTAAAAGCTTACTTCCGAGCCTTTAACTTAGGTCACAGGAGGTGGTCACGATGATAGACACGATAGGGTTTCACTACGTGGTCGAGGCCGCTGGGTGCGACGCGGAGATTCTGGGAGACGCAGGAAAGATAAGGGAGATATTCCTTAAAGCGGCCGAAGTGAGCAACATGGAGGTGAAGTCGAGCTACTTCTTCAAGTTCTCACCCACGGGTGTGAGCGGCGTCGTTATCGTGGCGGAAAGCCACATCTCAGTCCACACTTGGCCCGAGAAGGGCTATGCAGCTCTCGACGTCTACACCTGCGGTGAGAAGGCCAACCCGGAGAAGGCCGTTGATTACATCCTCGAGCAGTTCAGGGCCAAGTACGCCCACGTCTCCGAGATAAAGCGCGGTATAGCGGAGGAGGACGAGGGAACCTTCACCCACATGATACTCACCTGGGAAGAGGCCATGAACCGGAAGAACGAGGATTGAAGAGCTCACTCTCCGGTGCCGTATCCCTCGGGCCGCAGGCAGCCCTTTTCTTTTCCACACCTCAAAGCAAAGCTTATAAGTTTCTCCCATTACCTAACGAAGGGGCAGCCCCGTGGTGTAGTGGTCAATCATCCCGGACTTTGGATCCGGGGACCGGGGTTCGAATCCCCGCGGGGCTACCACAACATTCCCGCCGGGAATTCCTTTAAAAGTCACACTTTTGAATACCCTCCAACCATTCCGTACATTATTTGTTGAAGTGAAATAATCAAAACGTTCTCCTGCCTTCCCCGGGAAATTTTTTGGCATTCTCTTGTTAATGCCCGCCCGCTTTTTCTAAAAACGATTTTGAAACCTTATGGATACCACGGGGTTCTTATTACTCTATGGAGTATATTATGCCAAGGCCGTTTTTTTTGGGTATAACTTCTCTCAGTTTATGGGGGTATGGCCTGTTGGTGTGGCCTGTTTTGGGATGCGTTGGAAAATATCCATGTATTTCAAAACCTATTCCCTAACCCCGTATTGGGAAACACGTTCAGATTGCCTTTGAACAGTTATGTCCCGATATCTAAGCCCGGGTTCAAAATTCTGCTTTAATGTTCCTCAAACTCGAAAATCGAACTCTATGCGAACCCTTTTATAGTATGATGCTGTAGTTTATTACACGACAAGTTCTTTCGATATGAGATAATTTGTCTTCTAATCACGCCACATCACGAAGGGGGTGTTTATTGTGGGGATAGCATATGAGATACGGAAAATTCTCAGCGAGAACGACGAACTTCCAGTCTCCTTCATCACCCGTCTCCTGAACGAGCGCGGGATTGAGGTCTCCCGTCAGAAGGTGGAGAGGGTTCTCAGGGAGATGGTGAAAAACGGAGAGGTGACGTTCACTTTAAACTTCAACAATCGCAGACATTACCGGCTGGTGAAAATTTGAAGAGTACAACCATCCTGGGCAATGAGAGGCGCATGCTCCTAATAGAGTACCTCCAGAGTAAGGAGGGGAAGGCCGAGCTCCGGGATGCCGTGGAGTTCATCGCCGAGAAGGAAGGAAACACGGATCGGAAGCACAGGAAGAGCATATACGTGAGCCTTATTCAGACGCACATACCCAAGATGGAGAGGGAGGGCATAATCTCCTACCATTCCGGTGTTGTTACCCTCGTTAAGGTACCCGAGAACGTTACCGTTTACATGGAA
This sequence comes from Palaeococcus ferrophilus DSM 13482, assembly GCF_000966265.1. Taxonomy (NCBI): domain Archaea; kingdom Methanobacteriati; phylum Methanobacteriota; class Thermococci; order Thermococcales; family Thermococcaceae; genus Palaeococcus; species Palaeococcus ferrophilus. Next base: position 51,979 of record NZ_LANF01000014.1, read on the forward strand.
ATGGTCAAGAAGAACGACATCAGCTGGAGCAGCTTCTACATAGGTATGTCCCTGATATTTGCCGTGGCCGCACTGGTCATAGATAACATGCCCCTGCTTGGAGCTTCCGTTGTTTACCTGATCGTTGGCATTGTGAACCGTAGAAGGAACTACAAGGTTGTGGTGGGGGAGTAATGAATGGTTACCACCCGAGTAAGCTGGAATTGTCTATATATCATGAGGGGCAACCCTAGTCCGAGTGCCTCATGGAAGCCTCCCTTAATTGGGAAAGTTTTTGTGAGACACCCTGAATTTCAAGGGAGGAAAAAATCGTGAAAAAAATGGCACTTGGTATTTTTGGCCTTCTAGTGGCCGCGGGCCTTGTGCTCGGCGTCGGCGCTAACTTCAGCGACTACAACGCCAGCAGAAGTGTACATTGGAACATCGTCGCCGATGACAATGAGCTCATCGACCTAACCCCCCTCCAGCCCTACGCTTACATAAACGATGGAGGAGTTCTCGTAGTTGACTTCTCGGTAAACAACCCGAACTATCCGGGAGAGGGCTACGGCATGGGTATAAGCCCGGCCAGCGAGTACAACTTCGACGAGGTCTTTGAGGTAAGCAACGACCTCTGGGAGGAGTTCCCGATAGTCGTTAGGATCACCTCGAGCAACACCCACGTGGAGTTCTATGGACACGAGGGCGGAGTTTACTCGGTGTACGACGGAGAAGAGGCAACCGCCTCGGACAGCGCAAGGGACGACGTGTGCTTTGTTGTCGACCCTGGCGATGCGGTTAAGATCGGCATTGACCTGAGCGCCAACGGCGACAGCCCTGGTGACGTTTGGGAGGAGAGCATGCACATCGAAGCCTACAGGTTGGGCACTGAGCCTGCTGAATTGGCGGACTGCGGACAGGGGATGTTAATATGAACAAGCTAATGGGACTTGCACTACTTATGGTCGGCATGGTCCTTGCAGTTGGCGCAGGAGCTAACTTCAGGTACTACGAGGCTGACAGGGACATAACCGTTGCCATCGTCGCAGATGACAGCGAGTTCATAGACCTGACACCACTTCAGCCCTACGCATACTTGAGCAACGGTAAGCTCACCATCAAGATTGACGACACCAACCCGAACTACAACCAGAGCCGCGGATGGGGCATAGGCCTTAGCCCGAACACCACCTACGTCTTCGAGGAGATGTTTGAGGTAAGCAACGACCTCTGGGAGAACAACGAGACTGACTACCCGATATGTGTCAGCATACTGGCACCACCTCAGGCAGAGCTTTTCGTTGGTGAGTGGAACGGAACCACCGCGAGCACACTCCAGTTTACGGTCTACCACGGCGATCCCGTCAAGATCGGTATGGTCTTTGACAGTACCGGCATGGACATGGGGATGCACAACTTCCAGATGAGCATCCACGCAGAAGCTGGCGAGTGCCCCCAGGACTGAAGGTTTAGGGAGATGATTTCGTTTTAGGGGCCTTTGCCCCGTTTATTGATATTGAAGGATGCGTACCAAAATGAAGCTAAGTGACGTTTTCACACTCATCGTGCTCTCTTTTCTCGTTGTGTCATTGATAGGATTCTTTTTTGACAGGCCAATCCTAGTTTCTTACGTTACCTCTGACAGCATGGAGCCCACGCTGAATCGGGGGGACATGTTTTTCATAAACCCCCTCTCAAAGGGCTCGCCCGGCGATATAGCCGTCTTTAAGATGGCGGGCTCATGGACGGTTCACAGGATATACGCCGAGGGGGAGGATGGCTACATAACCAAGGGCGACGCTAACGTGGCCACGGATCAGCAGGAGGGGCGGGCGCCTCCGATAAAGAGGAATGACGTCGCCGGAACGGTGCTCACTATAGCAGACCGGCCCATAAAGGTTCCGGGCGTTGGGGGATACATAAGCGAGTTCTCCCAGAGGGGGAGTGCCCTGTACGCCGCCATAGCCCTGCTCATAATGGGGGCCCTTGTCATCACGTCGGACGAGAGTGGGAAGAAGCACAGGTCAAGGCACCGCAGGAAGCTATTCTTCAGGGTCAAGTTCAAGACACTCTACGCCGCCACGGGTGCCCTCATGATCGCACTGTTACTGATTTCAATGATGCTGTCGTGGGGGGACGTAACCTTCACGTACTCTTCCACGCTGGCAGGCGGACAGAGGGAAGGATGGTACCTTCCGGGAAGCGTCTTTGAGGACGAGATAACGCTGAAAAATGCCGCTGTATACCCGTTCGTTTACTTTATAGTTCCCCAGGGGGAGCGTTTTGAGGTGACGACGGACACTCATTTCCGGTTGTCCGGCAACACTGAGGAGAGGATTGGGGTAAAGGTTCACGTCCCAGAGGACACGAGGATTTACAGGGAGACGATAAAGGTCTACGCATACCTTCCAATCCTTCCCGAGGGTGTCATAGCCTACCTCTACAATAGGAACCCCTACCTTCCCTTCGTCGCGTATATCTTGGAGACGGGGGCGTTCTTGGTGTTCCTGTACTCGGTATCGGGCCTTGGGAACGAGGATGTAATACGGTACAGGCGCAGAAAATCAGGGCTACTTAACAAACTCCGGGAGGCTGTTGGCTTATGAAGAAATTACTGGCAATTCTGCTTATTTTGAGTATAGGGTCCCTTGTGGTGGTGGGCTCCAGTGGAAACTTTAGGGGCTATTCCGCGGAGAGGCCCATAAGGGTGGATGTGGTGTCCCACGATGACGAGTATCTTTCTTTCACATGCAGGGAAGGTTACGCTGCAACTGTGGAGGTTCCCCCTGACTCGAGCACCGCTTTTAGCGCTCTCAACATCACCAACATGCTCCTCAGCGGGGGGAACGTGTGGATATGGTTGAGCCCCGACTACAGTGGCCTCCCACCGGGCCTGGACGTGTGGGTGGAGAGCGAGGATGGGACTGAGGTGGCTGTGCCATTCGGTACGGAGTACAGCTTCTCGGGCCTGGTAACCGTTGATCCCGTTCCGCAGGGCGAGTACTACATTCCCGTGACACTCTACGCACGCTGGGACGGGGGGGATGCCGTTGTTGAGACGTGCCCGATCCGCGTGATAGTCAAGGACCCACCCCTCCGTAAGGTTCTACTATCCGGCAACACCACGGTCTTGAGCCACACCTATCAGGAGTGGACCTTCCAGATAGTGCTCACGAATCCGGGGGAGGAGGACGACTTCGTGGTTAAGGACACCATACCTGGGGAGTTCGACGTCCTCGACGTGACCCCGAGCAAGGGCACCCACACCCTAACGCCCCACGGCTACTCGCACGAGCTCCTCTGGAGCGTCCACCTCGAGGCCGGCGAGACGGCACACGTGAACGTCACGATAGCGACAAGGATAAACGGCGGGGGCAACCAGGAGTTCACGGACTGCGGCATCTATCCCCTCAACGACGGCGCGAGGGTTGTGGGTACGGACATCGTGAGCAACTCGCTTGAGGTGGAGTCTGTTTGCGGTGAGTGTGAGATAGAGGTCAATAACACCCTAGTAGATCCGCCGTCCCTATCGTTGCCCCTCAACACTCCCATGGACTACACCACGAGGCTCACCGCCATCAACAACGGCGCGGGACGGGCGATCAGCATAACCCAGGACATAGGGGAACACTTCAACGTGACCGCTTATACGCCGTCCAAGGGAACGGTTGCAGTGGTGGTCCTCAACAACGGAAATACAAGGATTGTCTGGAACCTCTACCTTGCAAACGGGGAGGTTGCCACGCTTGAGATAAACGAGCACACGGACGGCATAGGAAAGAAGGGCAACTTCATTCTGGCGGGAACCCCCAAGGTGGGCGGCTGCGGCAACAGCGGAAGCTCCCTAAAGGTTCACGTGTTTGAGAGCAGATAATCTGGAGGAAATGAATTATGAGCATTAGGATGGAAAATATTGTGAAACTCCTTTCGAGAAAAGAGGTTGTGGGGGTACTCATCGTACTCCTGATCTTTACCTCCTTTTACTCCCTGAAGGCCCTTGGGGCCCGGGATACACTTCAAACAACCGTAAAGACTGCGGGCTACTCGTCGGTGGGAACGCTGACTCACACCGCCCTTCTGGGCAACAACACCCTCTACGGCCCTACGCTATCGAGGCAATACTACCCCGCGCCCCTCGTTGAGGGGTTCGTTCTGAACTACCGCTATCGCTTCACACCCGGCGACGTCGTCAGAGGGAACTACACCATAAGCGGGAAGGTGACGTACTACGTGACGAAGGGTAAGGAGAAGGTCATTCTCTGGGAAGAGCCACTGCTCTACGAGAGCGGCGAACTTGAGAAAGGGGGCTTTTCGAAGGACTTTACCCTCGACATGCTGAAGCTCACCAACGAAACGGAGGCCATATCGGAGCAGCTTGACATGCGCAGGATTGTGAGGGACGTTACCTACAGCGTCAGGGTCAATGTCATAGGAATCATCGCGGGCAACACGGTCGAGGAGAGCTTTTCACAGGACATGTCCCTTGCCAAGGATGTATCGGCTAACCTCTACTACTTCACCAACACGGAGAAGAGCAAGGGTGGAAGCGTAACCGAGACGAGCGTAAGGCCAACCACGATGAGCGTGCTCGGGGTCAACGTGAAGACCGCCACCGCGAAAATACTGTTCCCGATACTAAGCTTCATACTCCTCACGCCCCTGCTCGGGGGAGTGTACACCATAACGGCCTCACGCGAGAGGCACACGGGGCTTGAGGCTTACACCGTGGAGGGGGCACCGCCGTTTGTGGACAAGAAGGTGCACCTGAAGTCGTTTGAAGACCTCAGAAAGACCTTTGAGCTCCTGGACAGGCCGATAATCCATTACAGGGACGATGGCGACGTTTACGTCATCGTGGAGGATGGAGTGGCCTACGAGTACAGGGAGAACTGACCCTTTTTTCTTCCTTTAAAAACCTTTAAATCCTCAACGTCGTTTCTATATGGGGGTGAAAGCATGTACACGGAGGAAGGCCTTCTGGCCGAGATACAACAGTTGATGGACAACGACGAGCTCTACGCCCTCTACGAGGATGCTTACTTCAAGTACAAACCTTACTTTGACACGACGAACTACATAGTGCTGAACGTTTACGGCTTCAACGACCACGGCCCTATACACGTCCTCCTCACCACGAGGCGCGCCCTTGAGCTCCTCGGGATCATCAAGAAGTTCGGCATCGAGACTACCGCTGAAAAGCTCGGCAAGCCCTTCGAGTGGAGCAGGTTTATCGTTGCCTTTGGGGCCCTCTTCCACGACGTAGGGAACATGATACACAGAAGCCCCCACTACCAGTTCAGCGTTTTCCTGGCCGAGCCCATAGTGGAGGAGCTCGTTAAGGCCTTCGCAGAGGACGATTCCCTACTTCTCAAGGCGCTCACGCTGAACGCCATCTACACCCACGATGAAGCAGTCCCGTGCACGACCATAGAGGGCTCTCTCGTGACCATAGCGGACGGCTGCGACATGGAGGCCGGGAGGAGCAGGCTCGTCCACAAGAAGGACAAGGTGGACATCCACGCGGTTTCCGCCCTCGCCATAGAACGGGTAGAGATAAAGGAGGGCGACGAGGAGCAGCCCATACTGATAGAGATAACCATGAAGCACCCGGCAGGAATCTTTCAAGTGGACGAGATACTCACCAAGAAGGTCAAGAGCTCCCTCCTGAGCGGTAGGGTGAAGCTGAGGATACAGACGGGGGAGGAGGTCCTCGAGAAGGTGGTTTAGGGGATGTCCCTGGGTGATGCTTACAGAGACCTCAAGTACTTCCTCAACAGGGGCTACCGCAAGAAGAACGCCCTCGAGTTCGTTGCCAACCACTACACGCTCGGGAGGGAGGAGCGCCACCTGCTGGCGAGGTGTGTATTTTCCGATTCCTGGATTAGAGCGGTTTCCCTTAAACTCCTGCCGGAGAGGGCGCTCAGGGGGCGCCTAATAGGGATTGACGGCTTCAACGTCCTCATAACCCTCGAGTCCCTGTTTGAGGGGAGGGCCATCCTGTGCGAGGACGGCCTTGTGAGGGACTTAAAGCTCCAGCGCGGCTATAGGCTTGGCCCCCTGACCCTGAAGGTCATCGGCACCCTCGCCACGTTTTTGGAGGGTGCGGGGGTGAGGGGAGCGGTCGTCATCTACGATTCCCCCGTGAGCAAAAGCGGGGAGGTGGCCAAGCTCACGAGGAAGGCCCTTGAGGAGAGGAGCATTCCGGGAGAGGTCAGACTCTCCAGGGCCCCCGACCACGAGCTGAAGACCTTTGACGTGGTCGCTACTTCCGACGTTGGGATAATAGAGAGGGTTCCCTACGTTGTGGACATACCCTCGCTCGCCGGAGAGAAGCTCGGTCTCAGGGCAATCCCTTTTCTTAAGCTCCTTGAGAACCCGGAACCACTGCGGTTTTAGCATTTAGATAATTTTTTGAATGCTGTAATCTTTCCTGAAGTTTTGGAAACCTATTTATACTCTCTTGCCGTAATTTTAAGTATATGGTTGCATCTGGCCCGCTTTTCTTTTCGGCGGGTTTGGAGGGATGGCCATGAAGCGCACTCTGATGACCCTTGTGGTGCTGATGCTACTCGGGAGCGTTATTTCAGCCGGCTGTATCGGGGGAGGCGGGGAAACCACATCTTCTTCAGCTGTGCCGAGCACGACGGAAACCCCGAGCTGGAGTACGAGCTCAACCCATACCACCACGACCAGCACGCCATCTGGCCCCACAACGACGACCCACACCACCGCGACGGGCACCCCAATCCCCACAACTACAACCTCAACAACGACCACTACCACCACAACCGCAACACCCACGCCAACGACTACCACTACCACCACCCCTACGGAGGAGGCCTACTGGGAGCACCCGTGGGAGTACGCCCCCATCAACCTCGGTGGGGAATCCTATCTGATAACCTACTACAAGTACGACTACAAGGTCCAGCCGAACCAGAGTTCGCCGGTTTACGAGTACATCATCGAGAAAAGCGTCGAGAAGACAAAGGTCCACGTATACGGCCAGGACATGCAGATGAACAAGGTTGACCTCGGCGAACAGGAGGTTTACGCCTACACCACCGTTGTCACGCCTGTGAAGGCGGAGAACATGGACGACAAACTCACAATAACCGTGTGGTTCGTCTCCAACAACAGTGAGGCATTTCTCTACCCATGGGATATCATGTGGATGAGTTACGTCTCACCAATGGGCTCGGGCGGCGATTTCGTGGGAATGAAGTTTGAATACAAAGGGGGCAGCTTCCTCTTCATGAACCCGGCTCCCTTCCAGGGCGGCCTCTTCCCCTACTTCGAGGGCGACCAGGATACCTTTGAGGAGCTCAACGATGACCTCGTGAACCTCTACATCGGCTGGCTGGCGACGCTTCACATGGGGGTATGGTACAGCTGGGAAAATACAAACGTCCTCGTGCCTCAGAGCGGAGTTTGGACGGATGGCCAGGGCCACAGCTGGCAGTGGAGCACCAAGCCGGATGGAAGCGCCACCTACGACGGAAAGTCCTTCAAACTCGTTGACTTCCAGTGGAGCTACGAGGGAACCGTTGAGGGAGTGAAACTCCAGGGAAGCGGTAAGTTTTCGCCGTACCTGCCGCTCCTCGTCGAGGGGGATGGCCATTACTCCTACAAAGATGAGGATAGCGGGAAGACAACCGTCATCTACGCCTACCTCAAGCTTGAGGACCTAAAGCTCGAGAAGGTGAGTGGATGAGGCGTTTCCTTCTCTTTCTTTTGCTTTCGCTCGTTGTGATCTCAGCGGCGTGCGTTGGTTCTGGAGGACAGGGGAGCACGACGCAGGTGGAAAGCCTAACCACAACGAGTAGCCATTCATCACAGGTTTCAAGCTCAACGAACCCTACCCAGACCCAAGAGACCACTACAACGGCCACCACACCCAAAACCCCTGAAACATGGAACATGACGCTCGCCTGGAACGTTTCCACAGGGGGCGTTCCTTTCATGGACCTCAGCCCGGACGGAAGCCTTGCCGCCGTTATTGGCTGGGACAGAGGAGTTCTCTACCTTGTTAAACCAAACGGGGAGAGCACGGCTCTCAAGGTGTGGGAAGGGGATAACGTCCAGCCAACGATCTCCGGAGTGGCCATCAAAGACGGCGTTGCCTACGTCCTGGCCAAATACGAGGAGTTCGCCGGAGTCAGAAAGTACTCCTGGAATGGAAAGGTCGGAGAGGAGAGGCACGGCTGGGGAGGAAGCATGTCCGACCAGATAGTTCGCTCCCCAAGCGGAAACCACCTCTGCTACCTCGTGACGGCTGAAGCTACGAGGCAGGAGCTTTACTGTGACGGGGCTAAGATGACACTTGATGGAGACGATTATGTTCTAACAGGGGTTTCGGACACGGGTGTGGTCGTGCTCACGAGGGACGATACTGGCCTTATCTTCAAGGAGGGCTCGGGGATTTTGAGTCTAAACACGAGCAACGTTATAGCCTACAATGATAGGCTCATAGTGAGCGAGAACGGCTACCTCAAGGTTTACGATCTCAACGGAACCCTTCTGGCCGAGAAGAAGGGCTACACCTTCAAGACGAAGGGCCTCCTCGCAACCGGGAAGTACCTCTTCAGGAACGAGCCCCTCGAGGACACCTCAGTCCTCACGTGGAACCTCACCGAGGTGGGAACACTCCCCGGCTTTCCGAAGTTCGCAAACGAGAACTTTGTTGTCATGAAGGACGATGACTTTCTGCGCTGCTACTCTCTCAAGGACTTCCACGAGGTCTTCAGCGTGGAAGCCCCTGGGGCAGACTTCGTAAGGCTGAGCGACGATGGAAGGGCCATGCTAGTCTCCGATGGATACGGGAGGTACTGGCTCTACATCGGGGATTAATGTGAATGTTTAAATATTTTGGGTGCGAATATTTTAAATGAGTCACGGGGAAGGTGGGAGTATGAAGAGATTTAGGTCGTTATTTGTAATCTTTTTGGTCCTGTTGGTTTTTGTGGGCGGAAGTGGCTGTATAGGAGGGGGCAAGGTCACGGAGACCATTAAAGAGCAGGCCAGCAGTGCGATAGAGAGCTACACCGAGGGCCAGTCTTCTTCCTATACGGAGAGCCCCACCCAGTCCTACACGGAAACACAGAGTCAAACGGAAACTGAGACGGGGGACTACGCCTCGTGGATCAACCCCTGGGACGCGTATAAACCCGTGAATATAGGGGGAGAGCGCTACCTCATAACCTACGTTAAGTACAGCCTCAGGATAAGAAAGGAGGAAGGGGCCCCGATTTACGAGTACGAAGTCGAGAAGAAGCGCGGGAAAACGAGAATACACGTCTACGGGATGAACATAAACATGGAGACCGGAGAGCAGGAGAAGGTTGACCTCGGGGAGTTCGACGCCTACGAGTACTACGGCAAGGTGACACCGGTAAACGCCGAGGAGATGAACTCCACATTGGAGTTCAAGGTATGGGTAAAACAGAGGAGCGAGGACACAGATCTTTTCTTCCTGTTCCCAACTCTGGAGTTCGCGACGATCTACTACAGCATGTACGCCGGCTCGGGTAACGCGATAGGCGTATGGGTGAAGTACGGTAACCAGGAGTTCGCCTTCTACAACCCCGCCGCGGTGGGGGAGATGAGCGCAACGCCCTATCAGGAGGGCGACGTTGATATGCTCTCGAACGTACCAGACATAGAGGATCTCTACCTTGGCTGGTACACCCTCTACTACTTCGGTTTCTGGACGGCTCTGGAGGAGGAGAACATCTATAAACCCTCTCAGGGCAGCTGGGGGATCATGGGCTGGCAGTACAACTACGAGATAAACCCCGACGGAACGGTGACCCTCGGGGGCAAGAGATTCAGGGTCTCCAACGTAAAGTGGAACTACGTCTTTGGTGGGGCGACGGGTCAGGGTGAAGCGACCATAGCGGCAAACCTCCCGATTCCAATAGAGGCCAAGGGAGTGTTCATCTCGCAGGACAGCGGCACCAACATCTTCATGCACATCAAAGTCGAGGACATGGGATTTGAGAAGGTTTGATCCTTTTCGCCCCCTTTTCTTTCGGAGCATACCGTTAACTCGGGAGTGGGCCGGTTATGGACAAAACTTTAAATCTTCCAAAGACCATCTTTCTTCATGTTCGGAGAGCACGAGCTGAGAACCCAGTTCATTAAAATAGCCGACACTAAAATCCACCTCCTCGAGGAGAGGGGGGGTCTTCTCAGATACCGCAGGGATGATGTTGAGAGGCTCATCAAGGTCAGCGGAGAGAAACTCAAAATCCTGCCCGCTCCGGCGGAGGGCTACGGCGTGAGGCTTCTCATGATAAAGCTCAAATCTCCCATTGCCCTGCCTCCCAGGGAGTCCATTGATGGGTTTGTCAGCGCCCCCGTAGAGGTAAGCGTAAAGATTGGGAACCTGCAGGTGGACCGCTTCATCCCCGGAAAGGAGAAGTACGCCCTCTACGGGACGCTCGAGGCGGGAGTCATCTGCCGCTATCACGTGAGCGACTTCGACACTAGGGAGCCCGACTCGATAGGCGTGGCGAGAGTTCGGATGTCCAACCCCTCGAACGAGTGGAAGTCCATCGAGAGGATAGTTGTGCCGATAAGGGGAACCACCATGTACTACACCGCCGAGAGGGCCTACTACCCCCTCCTAATCGTTGTGCTGAAAAACCACATGCCCGAGGTCAACAACACCGGAAAGCCGCCCGTGGATGGGCTCGAGGCCGTGGGTGAGAGCCACTCACTTCCGAACTTCATGATGAGGTGGTGAGCGTGAACTCCACTGTGGGAAACGTCACTTCCCTCTGGGAGCAGGGGGCCTTTGCACAGACCCTGCTCTTCGGAATAACGGTAGGTGTGGTAGCCAGGGCGCTCATACTTTTCCTGATCGGACTTATTTTCGCGCGCTTCCTTAGGGGGTACCTCCTCCGGCTCAGCACGACAACGAAGTACGTCTGGATAATAAACGAGGACACCGCCTCGACACTCCACAACCTCATAGTTGTGGTGGCCACCGTTTACGCGCTCGACGCCCTCGGGATTCTCTCCCTTGAGATTGCGGGGGCGAGCGTGAGCAACCTGCTCACGGCGTTTCTAGTGTTCTACTTCTCATATCTCCTCGCCAGGAAGTCCAAGGATTACATGATAATGCGTTCTTCGAGGCAGAAGCTCCCGGAGGTTCAGGTCAAGGCGAAACTATTCTACTACACCATGGTCACCCTGGCGTTCTTCATAGCCCTAAACATAGCAGGCTTCACAGGGAAGCTCACGACGCTTCTGGCAGCGGCTGGGATAACGGGTATCATCCTGGGTTTTGCCTCCCAGACTGTTGTAGCGAACTTCATCTCGGGCATATTCATGTACTTCGACAGGCCCCTCAAGATAGGGGACGCCGTGAGAATAGGGGACTTTGAGGGCATCGTCCATGATATCAGAATCCTCTCCACGAGGATAAGGCAGTGGGATGGAACACTCGTCAGGATTCCAAACGAGAGGCTCTTCAACAGCGAGATAATAAACCTCCAGAGGTACCCGGCCAGAAGGGCCGAAATAAACGTTGGGATAGCCTACAAAGAGGACGCCCAGAGGGCGATAGACGTTATAATGAAGGTCCTAGAAGATGAGCCAATAGTCCTGGCGGAGCCGGAGCCGAGGGTTTACGTGAGGGAGCTCGGGGACAGTTCCGTCAACATAACGATCTGGGCGTGGGTTCCCAGCGACCTGTGGCTGGGCCAGAACCTCCTTCGCTCGAAGTACCACCTCCTCCAGAAGATCAAGGAGGCCCTTGAGGGGGAGGGTATAGAGATACCGTTCCCGCAGAGGGTCAACTGGTTCGCGGAGGAGCTGAGGGTGAGGGTAGAGGAACCTGAAAGGGAAGGGAGAAACTCTTAATCCCCTCTCTTTTCTATCAGCGCGTAGAAGAAGCCTATCGTCCTGTGCCTGTGGGGCCAAGCCCTCATAGTTCCCTCGAGGAAGCCGGGGTCGTAGGGGCCCTTCAATGGCACAAGCTCGGCCTCAGGATGCCTTTCAAGGAACCACCTCACAACCTCCTCGTTCTCCTCAGGAAGCATTGAGCAGGTCGAGTAGAGCATCCTTCCTCCAGGCTTTAAAAGCCTCCAGGCGCTCTCTATGAGCTCTCTCTGGAGGGCAACTACCCTGGGAATGTTCTTCTCGCGGAGGCGCCACCTCAGTTCGGGGTTCTTCGCTATCGTTCCGTCGCTGGTGCACGGTGCATCGAGCATCACTCTGTCCGCTATCTCCTCGCCGAGAATTTCGGGAGCTTTCCTGCCGTCGGCTTTGGTGGTCTCTGCTATTTCAACTCCCGTCCTCTTCAGGACTTCCTTCATGCGCTTCACTCTGCTTTTATCCACGTCGAAGGCGTAGATTTTGCCTTTATTGTTCATGAGTTCGGCCATGTGGGCCGTTTTTCCTCCGGGGGCCGCCGCCAAATCAACCACCGTTTCACCCGGCTTCGGCTCGAGAACGAGGGAAGCAGCTGCCGCGGCCTCCTCCTGTGCTATGGCCCAGCCTTTATTGAAGAGCCACTCGGGGTTGAAGGGGTCGAGGATTCTGATGACGGTATCAATCCTCTCGCTCCTCTCGAAGCGGACGCCCTTCTTCCTCAGGTAACCCTCAACATCCTCAACGCTCGCCTTCAGGCGGTTCACCCTTATGCTCGTTGGGAGCGTCTCGTTGAGCGCCTTGAGGAGCTCCTCATCTTCATCACCAAGAAGGCCACGCATCCTCGCTATGAACCACTCCGGAAAGAGGTAGTCCCACTTCAGCCGCTTCTCTTCGGAGTCTATCACGGGCACGTATTCGAGAATCCTCGGCAGGAGGTCGTAGTAGTAATAGCCAACGTAGGGATGGGTCTTCTTGGAGAGAAACTGAGCCAAACCTCTGAGGTGCTGGATGGTCTTCTCGTTGGGGTCGCGGAAGACGGCCACCTCTATTGCTACTCTCAAAGCCGCCCTCAACCAGGGGTCGAGGATGAGGGGAGAAACGCCGACGAGCTCAGCTATTATCTCGTCTATCAGGCCGAGGCGCCGTTGGAGTGAGTAGAATACTCCGGTGAGCTTCGAGTTCTCCCAGCCATCGATTTTGTACTTCGCGAAGGCCTTCCTCTTCGCCTGCTGGCTGGGCTTTACCTCCTCGCCGAGCTTAACGGCCTCAATGAGTGCGTAGAGCTGCCTGTCGCTGAGCTTGAGCTTTCCCATCTCACACCCTCTCAAATCTGTACACGTCAACCATTATCCTCTCGAGCCTCTTCCGGTGGAAGCGGAACTGCGCGGGAATCTCGAACGGTAGGGTTAGGCGGTGGGTGATTTTAAAACCGTTGTCCCGGGTGAAGGCCTCTATGAAGCCCCTCACCTCCGGCTTTGCGAGATGGATTGAGTAGGCAACGTCGCTCACCTCGAAGGCCTTGAGGAGGAAGGGCCTGTCGGCGTGGGGGTTCTGACTGCCGAATGGGGGGTTCATAATGACTGTATCGGCTCTCTTCGAGAACTCGGAGACGTCCGCGTTTATGAACTCGATTCCATCCTCAACGCCAAGCGAGCGCGCGTTCTCCCGGGCGATTTCGAGGGCCTTTTTGTCCTTCTCGACCGCGTAGACGACTTCAGCTCCCAGGAGGGCCGCGCCCACGCTCAAGACCCCGGTTCCGGCCCCCAAATCGGCGATAACCTTTCCCTCAACCTCATCGAGGGAGTACGCTAACCAGAGGAGCTCCGCCGCAACGTCCCCGGGAGTCCTGTACTGTTCCAGTTCCGGCCTGGGGTTGCTGAACCCCCTTAGTCTCGAGAGTGTCATCGCGAGGTGCTTTTTCTTCATGCCTGCTACCTCTTAGTAGGCCCTGAAACATGCTTAGCATGAGCGCTTTATAATCTTGCGGAAGGGCTAGTGACGGAGGTAAAAACGGGCCATGCAATAGATGCACCAGTTTTTATTAGGATTATGAATTCGTGTGGACGAGCTCTTTTGCCTTTTCCGAAATACTCTCCAGAATCCTTATCGCGAGCTTCTGCTCGTCGGGTGAGGCGGTCTTTTTGATTTTCTTCAGCTTCTCAACGAATGGCCGGAATAGGTGTGCTTTCTCCACTGGAGCAGACCTTACCAGTGTCTCAAGTGTGAGGAGGGCGTCAAAACGCGTTGCCTCCTTCTCAAGGTACTCTTGGAGGCGTGAGAGCACGACCCTTGCCGTCTTCTCGTCCCATCCCCTATCGAAGTAGTAACTGAAGAACTCTAGGGCGGACACAACCTTCTCCTCTTTCCCAGAGAGGTAGTCCTCGAGGAAGCGACCAACCACCTCGTCTCCGTAGGGAGCCTTTGATGCAAGGATGGCGAGGGTTTTGGCTGCCCTGAGGCGCATCCACCTGTTTTTTGAGGAGATAACATTCATGAGAGGTTCCATCGCCGTCCTTAGGATGAAGGCTCTCGTGGTATCTAGCCTCTCCGCGAGCCTTGAGAGGGCCCATAGGGCATCCATCTTATCGAACTTGTCTCCCCCCTCGAGTTTATGTGTGAGTTCAAACACAACCTCGGGCCTTCTCTCCGAGAGCTCAATTAACTTTCCCTCTTCACCGGTCTCTAGGGCGCGCTTAAGCTCCTCTTTTTCCTCCTCATTAAGGCCCCCTCCGGGCCTTGGCTCATTGAGGACGATCTCTATGGAGCTCTTCCGGCGGCTCTTGAACTGGGAGAGTGTTGGTGGTTTCAGGTGGCGCTGGGACTTTTTCTCGGGTGGTACGGACGGGTACTTAGGGCCTGGAAGGATACGCTGGTTTATCTCAAGGCTCTTCTTTTCCATCGTTTCAAGCGTCTTCTCGAGCCAGTTTAGACTATAGGTATCACCAACGGCAAAGGCAAGATCAATCGCTTCGTAAAAGCGCTCATTTATCAAAAGCTCCTGGATTTTTTCTTTAGCTTTCTCCGGATGGTTCTGGTAGTACCGGTGTATTGCCCTTTCAATGGCTTCAGTGGCTCTCCTTGCCTTCTCCCTGAGCTCTGGTATTTTGCCAAGTGCGACGTTTTTGACGGCAGTCAGCGCCCTTGCAACATCATCCATAATCTCACCGTTCAGGTGAAATTGGGAAGCCTCTATGAGGAGGTCAAGGACAAAGTCCGAAAGTAGAATGTCTCTTTTTCCGAGCATCTCCGGAACTTCTGAGAAGAACAATCTCATGAAGGAGGATTTTTTTGTGTATGTACCTGCATTGAAGAGGAGCCTAAGCCCCATGGCTTTAAGACGGAGGTTTCTTGAGGTCAGGAGCCTGGAAATGATGTTCATAAGTTCGGGGGTATAGGTGGCTGACTTCATTTTCTTGTAGATTGGTTGTATCTCAAGGAAAACCACTTCACTTCTCCTAGCATTCACAAGGTCTTTTAGTGTGTTGGCGAGCGTTATAAAGTCATCAGGGAGAAGTGGGACTCCATCAATAAGCACAGCGGTTGCTCTGAGCGCGTGCACTGCAACACTGTCATTGTTGCTCT
This sequence comes from Palaeococcus ferrophilus DSM 13482, assembly GCF_000966265.1. Classification (NCBI taxonomy): domain Archaea; kingdom Methanobacteriati; phylum Methanobacteriota; class Thermococci; order Thermococcales; family Thermococcaceae; genus Palaeococcus; species Palaeococcus ferrophilus. The sequence continues at coordinate 67,420 of NZ_LANF01000014.1, forward strand.
TCATGGCATTGATTAAGTTCTCAAGGAATTTATCAATGAGGAACGCCCTTTTAACATCCGGCAGGGCATTCAGGACTTCTTCAATGGCCATGAGCGCCCGGATCTTGATGTTGTCATCCTTCTCGTGAAGGAGCCCAAAAAGTTCTATCAAGATTCTATCATCACTCAGAGCTAACTTAACGACCTCCCCTATTTTCCAGGAGGCAAGGTGTTCCTTTAGCATTTCGACATTATTCTTTTCTGAGGACATTACATGATATTGTTCGAACTCAGAACTTATACGACTTTCGTTAGGGTTTCTTCAAAAAACGGATTATATCTTCAGGGGACATATTCACTTTAAATGATGGTATGTTGAGCACGAATCCAACCCCGGTCAAGAACACCATCGTCACGGCCATACCTATCATGAAGCCGAACTGAGTAGTTAGTGCCACCACAACCGCCTCCCGGAGGGAGAGCCTTTCGTAGGCGAGAAAGGCGAGAAGGATTAGAAAGCCGAGGACGTAGCTCACGCGCAGGGAGGGAAGGACTGCAGCCACGGAGACTAGAAAGAGCAGGGCTCTGGAGGGCTTTTTGTACGTGAAAACCTCAAAGGAGACTTTCATGAAGCCGTAATAGAGGAGCACCAGCAGGAGGATGGAGAGGAACAGAAAGACACTGTCCGTGTTCATGACTCCTGCCCACCTCCCCTCAGTGAAAAGCCCAACGGCTCGTCTTCACCCCTCTCCGCTCCAAGGATTTCATCGAATTCGTAGTCCTCACGAAGGCCGAGGAGTATCTCGACCTCTCTTGGCGTTAGCACGGGTTTCCTCCAGTTCTCGTAGTCGTCTATTGGCACGCGAGGACAGGCAACGACAACGTACGCATCAAAATCGAAGCCCTCCAGTGCGGGATAGTTTATGTGGTTCATCGCCAAGAGCCTCGCGTACTTCCCGTGCTCGCGGAGGAGCTTGACGATTCTTTTCGCCTCTGCCAGGCGGAACTGGCCCTTCTTGGTGCTGGTTATCACCCCGAACCTCTGAGCCTCCATCGCCTTTGCTATCTGGGCCCAACGTTTTCTAACGAGCCTTTCCGCCTCCTTGTCCATCCATATAGCGTCCCCGGAGTAGGGGTTTATGGCGAGGGTGGGTCTCTTAACGGCCATAGCGACGCCAATAGGGTGGAAGTAGCCCGCTCCAATGAAGAGGACCCCCTCTGCGTCCACCTTTGCCGCGCTGAAGTTGCAGCCGAGAACCTGACCTGGCCAGCTAACCCTCGAGTCGCCCCTTCCTACGAGTACCTCGAAGCCCTCCCTTTCAAGGAAATCCCTCATCCTCTCGAGGTGGTGGATGTGCTGGGCGGTTGTAACGAGTGCTATCCTCCTACCGAGCTTCCTGATTTCTTCGAGGTTTTTCTCCAAAGCAGGGACGACATCAACCTTCGCAAAGGCCGGCACGAAGAGTGTTGGAACCTCGAGGTGGAGTCTCATGTATGAGTGCCCGAGGTGAATCAACGCATCACAACCGAGCCTTCTGGCCTCCGTATCGGCCGGGTCGCAGGCGCCGTAGTTGATGTCGCCGCTTATTATCGCCTCTATTCCGTTCTCCCCGAGAAAATCCGCCAGTTCCTGGGCCTCCCTCTTTAGTCCCTCGGGGGTTTGGATGAGCACGCGCTTTGCCTTTACCTCTCTCAGGAACTTCACAATCTCGCTCCCGTTAACATCGTGAATACCCATGAGCTTCACCACCCCTCTCTTTTTTCTCCTCCCTTTTAAGGCTATTTTATGGATATTCTCCAAATATGTGTATTAACGTATTATTTCATGTCCCAACGACGATTGATGGTAAATGGTAACCGTTATTAAGCATGGATGAGTATTTTGTAGGAAAACCCTTCGGAGGCATGACAATGAGAATGAGGCCGGTTGTCTTTGTATTGATGGTGGCAATGGCGTTTGTCGCCACCCCTGCGGCGGCTTCCAGCAGTGGCGGAGGGAACTACTACCACCCCTACCCGTGGAACGTGGTTCCCGGAGACATAGTGATAGGCCACGGAGAGAAGAGCGACCTCTTCATCCCCGGTTACTGGACCCACACGGGTATAATAGCGTACTACGACTACTATTACGGGGAATGGGTGGTAATAGAGGCGTGGGAGTCCGGAATCAGGATGGTCCTTCTCTCAGATTTCATGAGGAGGTACGACGCAGTTGCAGTCCTCCGTGTCAACACCAACGACTACGTGAGGCAGAACGCGGTCTATTTTGCTTACAATCAGCTAGGGAAACCCTATGACTGGGGATGGTGGACCAAGCAGGTCTATGGGGACAGCTACTACTGCTCCGAGCTCGTTTGGGCGTCCTATCTCGCCGCAGGTGGACCGGACATTGACGCCAACCCAGGCTGGAGCTGGAAGTACCTCAACGGCGTTGCACCTCAGGAGGTATACGACGACGGGGACACATACGTGATATACTACCATTCCGTCTGAGCTTTTTTCTTATAATTTTATGCGCCATTGTTGGATTAACGTCCAGAAGATTTTCGTAATTTAGCAAAATATTCTTGAATAATACAAAGGTTTTTATTGTTCAACAGCAAACTTCTAACAAAGCTTTGGAGGGATAAGCGTGAAGAGGTACCTTCCGTTCGTGCTCCTCCTTTTTCTGGCCTTTCAGCCTTCGGCCTTTGCCTTTAGCGGTGGCGGTGGGGGCTACGAACACCCGTACCCGGAGGACGTGATGGTTGGGGACATTCTCGTGGGACACAGCCCCGATAGTGACTGGCTGATCCCCGGCTACTGGACACACACTTCCCTCGTTGCCTACGAGGAGGACGGCGAGTGGTACGTTGTTGAGGCGTGGTTTAGTGGGGTTAGGGTGATCTCCCTGCGCGAATACATTGGGAGATACGACGATATAGCTATCCTCAGGGTCTCGGCCTCGGGGGAGGTTAAGGCAAACGCCGTCCAGTTTGCCCTTGCCCAGCTTGGTAAACCCTATGACTTCGCTCTCTGGACGAAGCAGGTGTATGGGAGCAGTTACTACTGCTCCGAGCTCGTTTGGGCCGCTTACATTGCGGCGGGTGGCCCGGACGTTGACGCACATCCACGCTTCTCATGGAGGTACCTGTGGGGGGTGGCGCCCCAGGAGATATACGACGACGGGGACACCGTCCAGATATACCGCCATTCCTCATGAGCCCCTTTCATTTTTGACGGCAGCTCTCAACCACAAAAAAATGGTCTTCAACATCCAAAAAGTTTTTATTTACATGTGCACTCTTCTAACCTGAAGGCTCAAATAAGATGGGAAGAGGATTACCTGTTCTAAAAAAGGGAGAAGGGGTATGGACATGCAAGTGAAAGTGGACCCAGAGGAAATAAAGAGGATAAAGCAGGAGCTTGAGGCGCTTGAGAAGGAGAAGAGGGAAATCCAGGCCAAGCTCGATGAGCTTCAGAAGGAGCTTGATGCCTGGATCAAGAAGAGAGATGAGAAGAATAATGAGGTTAAGGCCTTGAGGGAGAAGGCGAGAGAGCTCAAGGCTAAGAGAGATGAGGTTAACGCTCGTATCCAGGAGCTCAAAAAGAACAAGGAAGAAATAAACGCCCAGCTAGACCTTCTCTACCAGGAGATACTTGAGTACAGAACGAAGAGAGACGAGTACAAGCAGCTCAGAAGGCTCAACATGCCCAAGGAGCAGATAGAGAAGAAGATAGAGAAGCTCGAGTGGGAGCTCCAGACGAGGCCCGCCACCCCCGAGAGGGAGAGGCAGCTCGTTGATCAGATTCAGGTTCTCGCGACCGAGCTCGAGATACTCCAGCAGGCCGACCGCTTCCACCAGAAGTTCGTGGAGACTAGGAAGAAGATAGAGAACCTCAAGAAGGCCAGGAACGCTATAAACCTTGAGATAAAGCAGCTCGCCAACCAGAGCCAGCAGTACCACGAGAGCATGATAGAGCACTTTGAGAAAGCCAAGGAGGTCAAGAAGGAGGCCGATGAGTACCACGCCAAGGTAGTTGAGCTCCGCGAGAAGGTCCGTGAGGTCAGGAAGGCCCTCCGCGAGATTGAGAGGAAGATCAGGGAGTACGACGACAAGCACAAGGAGCTCATCGCCTACAGGATGGTCGCCAGGATGAGGTCAAAGAAGGACAGCAACTTCGAAAAGGCCGTTGAGGCCCTCGAGAAGTTCAAACGCGGCGAGAAGCTCACCATGGACGAGCTGCTGCTCCTCCAGAGGTACAACCTAGTGTGATTCCCATGGAGACTCTCAGACACGAGGGGCCGGGAAGGCTCGGCCTCCTCAAACTCGGTGAGCGTAAGGTCGCGACTCCCGCGTTAGCGGGCCTTGACTTCACCCTCTCTCCCTTCAACTCCTTCTTTCACCCGACTGCTGCGGGAGAGTACGACTTCAACCTCGCTCCCTCAATCCCCCTGTCCTTCTACACGCCGGCCGAGGTGATAGAGAAGGCCCTCGGAAGGCTCTGGAGTGTGGACTACGAGGGCTTCAACGCCTTCTACCTGCCGGCATTGAGGAGGGTTGAGTACCTCGACGAGTTCTTCAAGATAATCGAGCGGTACAATTTCGATGCCGTCTACCTCGGCAACTCCAAAATCCTCATCAGGGAGTACCGCTACTTCGTGAGAATCCTCCGGGAGCTGCGCGAGAGATTCCCGAACCTCATGATAATAGCCGACCTGGAGCCCTTCTTCTATCCCCTCGCCGTTTACCTCGGTGTGGACGCCTTCGACACGCGCTCGCTCAAGCTCTACGACTTCGAGGGTAAGGGATTCACCCAGTTCTCGCCCTTCGTCTGGAGCGACGAGCCGAACTCCTTGGACTTTGCGAAGAAGACGATTTCCGAGGTCAGGAAAGCGCTCGAAGAGGGTAAGCTCCGCTACCTGGTGGAGAACTTTTTCCCGACCCCGTACCACGCTGGAATCCTTAGAATAGCTGATCTTGAGCACGCGGATTACCTCGAGAAGTACACCCCAATCCAGAAGGAGACGGTCTACTTCATCAGCGACGCCTCCATAAGGAGGCCGGAAGTGAGGAGGTGGCACGAGCGCGTTGCCGAAAGGTTCGTTCCTCCGAGAAACACCGAGCTGGTCCTCCTCTTCCCGTGCTCCGCCAAGAAGCCTTACTCCTTCTCCCGCTCGCATACCCTCTACAGGAAGGCCGTGAAGGAGGCTCTCGGCTCCGGAACCTCGAAGGTTCACGAGCTGATATTAACTTCGCCCTTCGGCGTGGTTCCGAGGGAGTGGGAGTGGTTAGCTAAGTACGACATAGTTGTCACCGGCCACTGGGGCGAGGAGGAGATAAAGCCGGCAGCGGAGCTCCTCGCTAAAACCCTCGAGAAATACCCCAAGGACGTGCCGATAATAGCGCACCTGGATGAGGCCTACGTCGAGATAGCTAAGCTGGCAAGTGAAATGACGGGAAGGGAGATAACCTTTACCGACATCAAAAACGGGACGACGAGCCACGAGAGCCTCCGCTCCCTCACGGAGACGCTGAAGGAGTTCCCCATAGATGCCACAAAAGAGGACAGAACCTACCGCTACTTCGATGGCATAAGGAAGGTCTTCGACTTTTACTTTGGCCCTGGCGCTGGAGAGGCCGTCCTCCCAGAAAACGGCCAGGTCAAAGGCTCTAAGATGCTCCGCCTCTTCGTTGACGGCAAGCAGACCGGAACCTTCAAGGACGGCGTGATAAGCGTCACACCCTTCGGAATGGGGCGCATATACGACAGGCTAAAGGCCTACTGGGTGAGGATAGACTTCGACCTTAGAGGAGACGTCTTCGCCGTCGGCGTCGGGGAGGCTGACCCGAGGATAAGGCCCGACGACATAGTCGGCATCGTGAGGGATGAGAAGGTAGTCGGCGTCGGAAAGGCCGTTTTAAGCGGGGAAGAAATGGTAAAAGCTAGAAAGGGCGTCGCGGTGAAGGTGAGGAAGAAGGCCTAACGTGTTTTTATTCTCCCATGGCCCTTCAGGTACTCCTCGAGGAAGACGGTGAGCCTGAAGCGCCCGCCGTAGCCGACGTCTATCCTCTTCTTCCATACCTCCCTGCCGTTTATCTTTAGGGCAATCTCGTGTTCTCCGCCTGCTACTTCCTCCGCTACGGGGGTTTTGCCCATGAACCTGCCGTCAACGAAGAGCTCGGCGCTCGGCGTTGAGCTGACGATTAGGAGGGTGGTGTTGGGAACGTAAACGGGTAGGTGCTCCCTTTTTGATGCGTGCTCTGTTGGAGGTTCGCCGTTGACCCTCAAAGCGAACTTCAGCAGCTCGAGGTCAACGCTGACGGAGTAGTTCCCCTCTGGTTTGAGCTCCACCCAGCCCTCGAGGAAGGGGTAGCCGTTGGAACCTATGCCCAGCCTGTAGGTATGGAGCTCCGGAATCATGGGAATTATCGTGGTGGTGAGGCTTCTACTCTCGAAATCGTAGTGAACCACGCTGACGTTCCTCCGCTCCGTGGGTATTACGGGGACGAGGACATCGAAGGGGGTGAACCACTCCCCGAAGCGGTGGAAGTCGAATATGTAAACGGTGGCGTTTTCAGGTTCGCTGTCTATTGATAGGAGGGCGTGAGGAGCGATGAAACTGGCCTCGCGGTAGGGGATGCTCCTCGCCATGGCACTATCGTTGCCGAGGTAGTATATCGTCTCCATCATTTTGCAGCCCTTTCTGCCCCTGTACTCCTCGATGGAGGGTGTGGAGTTGAGGAAGAGCTGGTAGTAGGGGTCTTTAAGGCTGTACTTGTAGATGAGCATCGGCGGCTCTCTCGGTCCAAACATTATTATTCCACCGCACACCTCCTCGTCCCAGATGGGGGCCGCCATGGGGGGCACGTACTCGTCTTCCCGCGTAGGCACCGTTATGTTGAAGCCGTACTCCACGGTGGCGTTCACGAATGGGCCCTTTATTGACTGGCGCAGGTTTGTGAAGTCCACGAAGACCTTCATGAGCTTGCCACGGGCGCTGAGGTTGTAAACCACTGTGTATTTTCCGTTCGTGACCCTCATGACCCAGTTCCCCTCCGGAACTTCCACCGTTGCGGGCGTGACAAACGAGACGTTGAGTCCCTCGATGTAACCGGAAGCTCCAGAGGGATTTGAGGTTATCCTGAGCACGACGTTCTCGCTTCCGAGGCTTGCGGGAAGGCTCGGTAGGAGGAGCAGAAACACCAGGAGTATCCCCAACTTTCTGCTGGCGTTCATCTTCGTATCACCATAGAACGTAACGAGTTTAACCTTTATATATTTTTTGAACTGTAATTTTTACATCCAATGTAAGAATTGCTCCCAAGATGCGTATCGGACTGAGGTTCGTGGCAAGGACTGGTGCGATGGAGCGTTAATAACTCCCCTCTAGCAGGCCGAGACGTGTTGAACGAAAGGGGGAGGTTATAGCTCCCCTTCCCCGGAGAAGAAAGCATCGAGCTCTTCGTCACTCACGTCGTCTTCAAAACCTAGCTCCCTCTTCTGGAGTTCTATTAAACCCGGCGTGAACAGAGGCTTTCCATCCACCTTCGGAACCGCGTAGTGGAGAGTTATCTCGCTGAACTCGTCGAGCCTTATCGTCGGGTGCTCCACGTACTCGATCTCATCCAGCCTCTTCCCGTCGGCTATGAGCTTAGCCACTATCGCCGAGCCGTCTATGGAGAACTGCACGCTCCCGATGTGCCTCGCTTTTGCACCTTCAATCTTCTCCGTTATGAACTTCTTTGTTTTCCCCGTGAACTCTATGTCGCCGAGTATGCCGCCGACAACTATGAGCGTGTCCTCCCCGATGTCCTCAGGTTTAAGCTCCTCCTCCGCGAGGGGGTCAAGGATTATGAGCTTCGAGCGGTCGAAGGGAAACTCCGTTACGCTCTGGGGGATAACGCCGCCAAATTTAGCGAGTTCCTCTCTCTCGTGCTCCTCCACGTTCGTAAATATTAACCTCTCCTTCCACCACTCGCTAGCGTGCCTGTACTCCAGCAGAACCCACTCCCTCAGCTCCTCCAGGTGTTCGATTATCAGGTACGGCATGAGAGTCACCGGGAGAAGTGGAAAGAAACCCCTTTTAAAACATACCCTAAGTAGAAAAGGTGCGTAATAAGGAAAGAAAGGGCCTCAGATGGCTATCATGGTTGAGGTCATCTGTATCTCTGACATCTTCCTTATTTTCTCGGTTATGAACTGGTCAAGGTCCTTGAGCGTTTCGGTCTCAACCTTCACAACGAGGTCGTATTCGCCGCAGACAACGTACGCCTCCTTAACCTCCGGGAAGGTCAGAAGCTTCTCCATAACTTCCCTTTCCTTTCCAGCGGCCGTCACCATCAATATAAAAGCCGTCACCATAGCTTACCACCAAAAGAATTTTATCCAAAGGGGTATTTAAGGTTATCGAAGGCTATGATGGCACACTTACTCGATGAAATAACACTTCAGCGCTTCGAAGAGCACCTGAAGAAACGGGACATCCGGTTATTGCGCCCATTCTCCAAGGGGACGACCAGCCTGATTTTCCTGGGGGAATGGAAGGGTGAAAAAGTTATCATAAAACTCGAGAGGGCGGACACCCCAAGGCATAACCTCCGCAGGGAGTTCGAGATTCTGATGTTCCTGAGGGGCAGGGACATAGCCCCTGAACCCGTCGCCCATGGGACGTTTGAGGAAAGGGAGTACCTGGTCAGACGCTTCGTTCCCGGGGAGCCCATCCTATACGCCGACGTGGAGAGGGAGCACATTCTCGAGATAGCCCGCAAGACCCTCGCCCTGGACAGGCTGAACCTTGACCACGGCCAGATACAGGGGGGTAAGCACATCCTGATAGGTGAGGGCGTTTACATAATAGACTTCGAGAAGGCGGGGTTCAGAAAGCCGAAGAACCTCACCTCGGCAATGGCAATGCTCTTCCTGAACGACAACACAATCTCCAAGAGGCTCGCGTCCAAGTTCGGCCTTGGGGAGGACTTCAGGGAGAGGTTAAGGGGCACTCTGGGGGAGTACAAGAGAAAAGGCAACGAGAAGAACCTATCCCGCCTTCTTTCTGAGATTTAAGCGCTCCGCGATGAGAAATATCAGGGGGATGATAAAGGCCATCCCCACGAGACCGAGCCTCGGGTCGGAGAATAACTTGAATACAAAGATGACGGCCACAGTAACCCCTATCATGACGAAGAGGTCCCTGTCCACGAGGCGCGCCTTCACGAGGATGTTCTGCTCCCTGGCAAGGTATGCGAGGTAGAGGGGTATCCCAAGGGCGGCCAGCGCGACCCCTATGTACGACTTCGTCAGTAGTGAGATGGTCAAACCAGCGACAAGGATTATTCCGACGGCCTGTTCCTCCCTCATGTCCTCAGATTTTGCCGGGTTAGGCTTATATACTTTTAGGCCGTCTTTTAGGAAGGTGATAGCGTTATGAGCCCTATCGAATGGGACGAGAACACCTTTTCTAAGTTCGCCTACCTCGGCGACCCCAGGATAAGGAAGAACTTCGTCGCCTACACCCTCACGAAGGCCAGGATGAAGGACGACAGGTACGAGAGCACCGTTGTGGTTGAAGACCTTGAGACCGGTGCCAGGAGGTTCATTGAGAACGCCTCCATGCCAAGAATTTCGCCGGATGGCAAAAAGCTCGCCTTCATGAGGCCAAACGAGGAGAAGAAGGAGAGCGAGATATGGGTCGCCGATACGAACACCCTCAGCGCCAAGAAGGTGCTTGAGGCCAAGAACGTCCGCTCAGTCCAGTGGAACGACGACTCAAGGAGACTCCTCGTTGTCGGCTTTAAGAGGAGAGATGACGAGGATTTCATCTTTGAGGAGGACGTTCCGGCGTGGTTCGACAGCATGGGCTTCTTCGACGGCGAGAAGACGACCTTCTGGGTTCTCGATACCGAGGGTGAGGAGATTATAGAGCAGTTCGAGAAGCCGCGCTTCAGCTCGGGCCTCTGGCACGGTGACGCCATCGTTGTCAACGTCCCGCACCGCGAGGGGAGCAAACCGGCTCTCTTCAAGCTCTGGGACATCTACCTCTGGAAGGAAGGTGAGGAGGAGAAGCTCTTCGAGGGGGTCTCCTTTGCCGCTGTTGATTCGGACGGAAAGGCTATCCTCCTCCACGGAAAGAGGGAGAAGAAGTTCATGAGCGAGCACGAGTGGCTCTACGTCTGGGATGGGGAGCTTAAACCGGTCTATGAAGGCCCGCTCAACACCGGAAGTGCGAAGCTCGACGGCGGGAAAGTTTACTTCACGGTTCCCGACGCCGGCAGGGTAAACCTCTACCTCTGGGACGGGAAGGCCGAGCCTGCCGTGGTCGGCGACCACTGGGTCTATGGCTTCGACGTTCACGACGGAAGGGTAGCTCTCCTCATCGAGACGGCCACGCGTTTAAGGGAGCTATACCTCTACGACGGCGAGCTGAAACAGTTGACGGACTACAACGAGCCGATATTCGCGAAGCTGAAGACCTTTGAGCCAAGCCACTTCCGCTTCAGGAGCAAAGACCTCGAGATAGACGGCTGGTATCTGAAGCCGGAGCTGGAGGAGGGAGAGAAGGCACCGGTCATCGTTTTCGTCCACGGCGGGCCGAAGGGGATGTACGGCCACTACTTCAAGTACGAGATGCAGCTCATGGCGAGCAAAGGGTATTATGTGCTCTTCGTGAACCCGCGCGGGAGCAACGGCTACGACGAGGATTTTGCTTTGAGAGTCCTCGAGAGAACCGGTTTGGAGGACTTCGAGGACATAATGAACGGCATAGAAGAGTTCCTCAAGCTTGAGCCTCAGGCCGACAGGGAGCGCGTCGGAATAACTGGCATAAGCTACGGCGGCTACATGACGAACTGGGCGGTAACACAGTCCGACCTCTTCAAGGCAGGCATCAGCGAGAACGGGATAAGCTACTGGCTCACGAGCTACGCCTTTTCGGACATAGGTCTCTGGTACGACGTTGAGGTGATCGGCCCCAACCCGCTCGAGAACGAGAACTACATGAAGCTAAGCCCCCTCTTCTACGCCGACAGGGTGAAGGCGCCCCTCCTCCTCATCCACAGCCTTGAGGACTACCGCTGCCCGCTCGATCAAAGTCTAATGTTCTACAACGTTTTGAAAGATCTCGGCAAGGAGGCCTACATAGCGATATTCAGGCGCGGGCCCCACGGTCACAGCATAAGGGGAAAGCCGAAGCACAGGGCGAAGAGATACAAGCTCTTCATCGAGTTCTTCGAAAGGAAGCTGAAGAGGTACGAGGAGGGCTTTGACGTCGAGAAGATACTGAAGGGCGGGGGGAAGAACGGGAGTTGACTCTCACCTTCCCTCCCCAGTTTCATTTTCCGGCTTCCTCGCCACAAGACCGAGCGCTTCCTCGACTCTTTTAACACCCACGAAGCCGGCCTTTCTGAGGCGCTCAATAACGCCCCTCTGAAGGTCCTTCTTTCTGTACCTCTTCCCCGGGTTGCCCACGTAGTGGAAGAGTCTCCCCCCGGGCTTTAGCACTCTAAACAGCTCGCGGTAGAACTCCTCCGAGTAGAGGTGCCCGGCCAAAGAGAAGCGCGGCGGGTCGTGGATGATGACGTCGAAGGTATCCTCTTCGAAGCGCTTCACGACCTCGAAGGCATCCCCCTGAATCACCTGTATGTTCTGGCTGTGGAAGAGCTCCCAGCTCCACGGGTTCAGTCTGGCGATCTCTATAACGTTCCGGTCCTTTTCCACAGTGAAAACGTAGGCCCCCCTCCTCGCGGCCTCTATCGCCGTGTAACCGAGCCCCATGCACGTATCGAAGACGGTTTCCCCTTCCCTCGGCTCCACGGCGTTAACCTTGTTAAGCGTGTCCTCGAGGGGGTTCATATCCTTCGTTCGGTGCATCCTGATGCCGTTTATCTCTATGGTCGGCGGTATCGTCGGGACGAGTTTATAGTAGTGCTCCCCAGCTATCGCCGCCTTGTAAACCCCACCGTCCTTCACGAAGTATACCGACCCATCGTCCCTGGCGATTTTCTCTATCAGCTCAAGCTCTACCGTGGTGCCGTCCGGGAAGGTGGCCTTACCCCCCTCAACCACCACCGGGAGCTCATGCCTTATCTTTCCGAGGTTGAGGTTCACCCTGACATCCCCGCGTGCGAGGAGTATTCGTCTCGCCTCCCTGTACGTGAGAAAGTACGCTTCAAACCACTGCCTCATGGCCCTCACGCCGGGAACTTCAGGAACTCCCTTTTAAGCATTGCCATGTGCTTCTCCTCGAGGGAGTCCTCGTCCACTGGGAGCAGTATCCTCGTGTTCGTCAGGAGGGCCGCGTCATGAAGGGCAGTCAGTAGCTTGAAAGTGGCGTTGAAGCCGTTCTCGAGAACGAGGTACTCAATGCCATCAAGCAGGATCACATTGGGCTCCTTCGAGGCATTCATAAACGTTGTGAGGACGTACTGGAGGTACTCGAGCCTGTTTGGGGCTATCGAGCGCTCCGTCTCCACCTTGGTGAGCCAGTAGATGTTATTGAATTCGCCGAACTTTGTGGGGTCACGTGTTACGATGAGCTTCTCGCCCTTTATCCGTCCCATGGCGGTTGTGGCCTCCTTCGGGTTGAGGAGGTGGACCCCGGGTTCCCAATCGCCGTTGCCCGTGGTGTCTTTGGAGAGGAGTTCCCTTAGCCCACCCTTTGCCGTTGCTCTGAGTATTCTCCACCAGCCGTAGATGAAGAGGCCTATGCTGAGAAGGTACAGCCCCTGGCTCAGGGCATCGAGGGTTTCGTTGATTCCAGAGAGTACCGTGTACGCGTAGATTATTTCCCCGGCGAGAATAAGGATGAACGAGGCGATTATCATATCGTAGCCCCTCTTGAGTTCGGGGTACCTCATGATGAACCGCGGCCTGAATGAGTAGGATAGGACTATCATGAGCGCAATGCCCACGAATATCAAAAGCTCCCCCGCCATTATGAGTAAACCAACGTACCCCTGCACCAACGTCAATACCCAAAGTACATGGGCGTGAAAACTTAAAAAGATTTGGGGGATTAGAGTTCCCTGAACCTTATGGAGAACTCGAGTTCCTTCTCGATTGGGAAGAGGAGAGTATAGCTCACGCCCTGCTGTATGAAGTCCCATCCGGATTCGCTCTGGCTGAGCGTCTTTATGGGGAACTTCCACACCTTCGCCTTCCTGTCGAGCTCTATTCCAAGTTTCCCGATTCCGTAGGTGTCGTTGACCTCAAAGCTCTCGCCCTCAAACTCCTCCGGCTTCTCCATGACGCTGTGGACCGCGAGGTTAAGCTCGACACCGAAGAGCGCCCTGTACGGCCTCTCGAGGCTTACCCTGTAGGCGGCCATGAAGCCGTCCTCCGTGAGCTCCACCCTCTTCTCGACCCTTGCGCCTACCTTCCCCTCAGGGTAGATGCCGCCATCGCGCCAGAGCCTTACGGCGTTGTTTTCGAGCTCGAATCCATAGGGCTGGTTCACGAAGTCCCCGAGCTCCCTGTAGCGGACGAGCCTGTAGTCGTCAAGAGTGGTTTCAGTGCCGATAAAGTGTTCCTGGAGTATTGCCCTGCGCTGCCAGTCGTAGGCGAGCTCTTTTCTGATCTCCTCCGGAATTTCCTTCCCAAGCTCATGGATGCTCGCTACGCCTTCACCGCCCTCCTCCTCGGGAGTGGCCGCCTCTGGAACCTCGTGGTAGTGCTCCCATCTCCTCGCGAGCACGTCGTTGTAGTTCACGGCCTTCCTCTTGGAGGAGAACTCGAAGAGGGCACCTCCGTAGGAGGGCTTAAAGACCGCGTAGAAGTTCTTGTTCTCGATGAAGACCTCGTCCCTGCCGTCGAAGTCAATGTCCTTAACAAAGCTTCCGATTTTGACGTGGCTCTGGGCCTTTATGAGGTTCTCCCACACCGCCCTGCGGAGGTGCGGGAGGTAGACTCCGCCGAAGACGCCGTGCCAGTAGGCGTCGTTGCACTGAGCCTTCAGAATGAACCTCCTCGCCTCGGGGTTGTCGCGGACGAGCTTGCTCACCATGAGCATGCGCTTGTGCATGTAGTTGCTCTCGGGGTACTTGAAGAAGAAGTTCTTCCAGATTCCACCGCGGACGAAGACGCGGTAGCGGTCGAACTGGTTCTGAGCCTTCAGCTTCTCAACGAACTCGACGAAGAGCTTAGCCTGCTTCGCGGGAAGGCTCCACTCGCTCATCTCGAAGTACGACGCTATCGGGAGATAAACAAGACCGCGCGGCTTGAACCTTCCGAGGTACTCTGAATATAGCATGAGGTTTATCCTCTCGTCGCTCGAAACCCTGTCGAAGAACTCCCTGAGCCAGCCCTTCTCGTAGACCCACTCGTAGGTTCCGGGCCAGACGCCGAACTTCTCGCCGTCGTCGTGGAAGACCGCGACCTTGCTCTCGTCCCCGTCAATGAGGGAGTGCAGGTACTCGAGGGTCTTGTCAACGGGTCGGAAAGGAATTAGATAGCGGAGTTTCTCGTCTATAGGGAAGACGCTTATCACCTCTCCCCCGTCCTCGGTGTAGTAGGGCCAGAAAAGCTCCTCCTTCGCTAAGCCGGCACTCATGAAGTGGTAATCATCAACGATGACGTAATCTATCCCCGCCTCGCGGAGGCTCTTGACAAGTTCGGGCTGCCACACCCTCTCCGTGAGCCACACTCCCTTCGCATCGTAGCCCAGCTTTTTGGAGAACTCCTTCAGGAGTTTTACCTGCTCTATCCTATCCTCCTTGGGGATGGAGGCCAGAACGGGCTCGTAGAAGCCGGCGACAACTATCTCAAGCTGACCCTTCTTAACGAGCCTCTTGAGAAGGTCAATGTACCCGGGTTTGTTCTCCTCCAGCCACTCCAGAAGGGGGCCGCTGAAGTGCACGTTAACCTTCATCTCCGGAAATTCTTCGAGGATTTCCATGAAAGGCCCGTATGAGCGGTTAAATGCCTCCTCAAACACCCAGCCGAAGTTGCCCAGGGGCTGGTGGTTGTGGATGCCGAATATGAAGTTTATCCTCTCCACGTCTGCACCTCCCGGTGAAATTATCACTGCTAGTGATATTGGAAAAGGTATATAAATATTTTATGCCCATGTATCAACAAGGGTGACTAAATATCACCCGGGGTGAACATGTATGAGGAAGGCTGTAAGTCTATCCATAATTTTTCTGATGCTGCTGGGCCTCGCTCCAGCGGCAAGGTTCGCAAACGCCCTTGTGGGCACCAAGGTAGTGGATGGCATTATCAACGAGTGGGGCACGCTCGACCTCGTCGGGACTGCCAAGGACAACGGTATGGCAGGAGCAAACCTCGAGGGTCTTTATGTAGCGTGGGATGACCAGTATCTCTACCTCGCGATAAAGACCAACAACAGTGCTGGGTGGTCCGACCTGAACTACGGAATAGGCATTGACGTTGATCCCGGAACCGGCAACGGCTTCACCGGGCCCGGTGATGCATGGGGGAAGGATATAGGCTTTGGTAACGGCTACGCTATTGACTATGAGTTGTATGGCTACTGGAACGAGGGAGCGGGAAGACTTGAGTATGACTGGGGTACTCGCACTGGCCTGCAGTTCATAAAGTACACTGGCAATGGCTGGGACTACAGTTGGGGGAACAACTTCCCGGACTACCGTTCGGTCTTTACGGGGGACTCGGCAACGGGCCTTCAGACCATTGAGGTGGCAATTCCGTGGAGTGCCCTCGGAGGAAAGCCCGAGAGAATAGCCCTTATAGCGTGGATAACCGGTGGGAGCGGGAGTGCCGTTAGCTCCGCTCCATGGGATGCCGCCCTTGAGGACAGCGGTGACGAGTGGGGGGACACGGACATCTTCACAAATCTCGCCGAGGTGGTTATAGCTCCAAAGACAATAGACGGCTTCCTCGACGACTGGAGCTCGTTCGAGGTTGTGGCCCAGGGGGTACCGAGTGGGGTACCCGGAGCGAACCTTGACAAACTCTACGTCAGCTACGATGAGAACTACCTTTATATAGCCATAAAAACCAACAACACCGCCAAATACTGGCCGGATTATGGTATCGCAATTGATGTCAACCCCGGAAGTGGAAGCGGCGGCACAACGGACCCTTGGGCAAAGGAGATATACTTCTCAGGTAAGTATTTGCCCGATTACATAATCTATGCCGAGGCTCAAGATGGGCAGATAGTGTGGATGGGAATGCACAACTGGATCGGTAGTGGCTGGGGAAGCATGGGAAACGTAAAAGATATCGGGGACTACGCTTACGTTGGAGGCAACCAGGGTATCCAAACAATAGAGATTAAGATACCTTGGAGCGCCATCGGTGGGAGGCCTCCGAAGCTAGGCATCATGGCATGGGCCGCGGGTAACAACGATCACGACTCGGCGGTTGATACACTTCCCGTAGACCCTGAGGTGGATTATCCAACTGTGGGGAACGCTGAGTGGACGGATACTGACGTATTGTCAAACTTTGCCCTTATAGATATCCCCGTACTCAAGCCGGACCTCACCGTTAGCATAAAGAGCGACGTTTTCGACGTTGAGAGCTGGCAGCCGGCCAACATCACCATAGAGGTCTCCAACATAGGCAAGGTTGACGCGAAGAACGTTACGGTTGAGCTCTACGACGACAACACCTCCATAGCGAGCTGGAAGGTTGACGTCTCCGCGGGTGACAGCGTCGTTATAAACCACATCTACACATACTCGAGCAAATGGGGCGTCCACGAGCTCAGAGTTGTGGTTGACCCCGAAAACAAGATTGAGGAGGTAAACGAGAACAACAACGAGGCCACCTTTGAGATAGAGGTTGGCCACGTGCAGAGGAACATGAACACCATGGTTAAGCTGGCCTACTACGTGTGGCCCGACCAGTACATGGCCTACTACACCATGACCAGGGAACTCATAGAGAACGCCTCCCAGTTAATACTTACGGAGGACCAGATTGCCGAGCTCAACGCCCTCAACGAGACTCTCAACGGAATACACGCGGAGTACACGGAGGGAATGGGCCTCATAGGAAGCGAGACCTACGCCCTCAGGGGCTCCTCGAAGGTGTTCCACGCTTACAGGACGATAAGGGACTTCTACCCGCAGGTGAAGAGCTTCTACGAGTACGCCAAGAACTCCGGGGTGATGGCACTCGTTAGCGAGGTTGCCAGGAGCGAGGAGGGACTGAGCGGTGCCAACGTTGAGACCCTCTACCTCGGCTACGACAGCAAGTACTACTACGTTGCCTTTGACGTTAACAACACCGAGAACTGGGACATCGCCTACGGAATAGCCGTTGACGCCAAGGAGGGCGGCTACAAGGGTATGAGTGACGCCTGGCAGAGGAAGGTGCACTTCTCCTACAAACCTGACTACGAGCTCTACATGTTCTGGAGCAAGGACACGGGCGACATCACGAGCGCTGACTTCGCCGAGTGGAAGGATGGCAACTGGGAGATAACCCCGCTCAACGAGACGGAGGTGTTCTTCACCTACAAGACCGGTGTGAACGGTCTCGAGCGCGTCATAGTCGGCATCCCGCTCGAGTACATCCCCGACCCGGAGAGCGCGAAGGTGATGGTTTTTGCCGCCGGCGCCAATCCTGGTGACTCCCTCGTTGATTCCGTGCCCTACGACGCCAGCATGGCCGATCATGACGACGAGTGGAGCGATGTTGACATAGTTACCAAGTACGCGACCGTTTCCGAAGTTGGCGAGGTCAAGCTCGAAGGCGTCGTGGTGGACGGAAAGCTGAACGACTGGAGCGATGCCGATGTGGTCGCGGAGGACACGGAGAACTTCGGAGGGGAGGGTGCAAACCTCAAGAGGCTCTACGTCAAGTACGACAGCGACTTCCTCTACATAGCCCTTGAAACTGACAAC
Organism: Palaeococcus ferrophilus DSM 13482; assembly: GCF_000966265.1. Lineage (NCBI taxonomy): Archaea > Methanobacteriati > Methanobacteriota > Thermococci > Thermococcales > Thermococcaceae > Palaeococcus > Palaeococcus ferrophilus. Next base: position 85,215 of record NZ_LANF01000014.1, read on the forward strand.
ACCGCCTCATGGAGGATTGCCTACGGAATAGCCCTCGACTACACGGACGGCGGTGCCACGGACATGCCCGATGCGTGGGGAAGGAACATTGGCTTCAAGAGGGGCGTTGACGCGGAGATGTACTTCTTCTGGAACGGCGAGTTCTTCGGCGAGAAGGGAACGGACAGCATAACGGAGATGACCCTCGCCATATGGAACGGCGAGGAGTGGGAGTACAGAGACCTCGGAGAGGTGGCGCTAGTTGCGTGGGACGGTGGAGCCCTTGGACTCAAGAGCCTTGAGATAGCCATACCGTGGGAGGCAATAGGTGGAAAGCCTGAGAAGATTGGAGTGATCGCGTGGGTGACCGGATCAAACACCGGAGATTCCGCCGTTGACAGCCTGCCGCTGGATGATGCCGTGAAAGACAGCGACAACGAGTGGGGAGACAGCGACGTCCTTGGCAACTTCGCCGAGGTAACAATTCAGTGATTCCTCCCCTTCTTTTTTGTTTAGATTCCAAAGAACGCTTTTCTAAACGCGTAGAGCACAATCGCCACGGCAAGCTGGTTGGAGAGGTTGTCGTCAGGGGGGAGCTCGTAGAACTCGGCCAGAGTTCCGGCCAGCGCTCCAACGAGGGCGTGAGGGAGGTCTATGAGCGCCAGTATTAGGAACGCGACCGCGAAGTAAGCTATGCTTCCCTCAACGCTCTTTCCGTTCTTGAAGCGGTGCTTTCCAAAGGGTTTTCCCACCATGGCCGCCACGGCATCCCCGAGGGTTGCAACCGCTATCGCTCCCACCGCTATGTCCGGGGGGAAGAAGTACACCACCGTCAGCGCCCCGAGCGTGAAGTATATGTGGCTGGCTATCCCCCTCCGCTCGTGCTCCCTCGCTATCCCGTCCACCTCTCTCTCCACCCTCTCTATGAGCTCCGAGGGCACGTAGAGGTTGAGCCTCCGCTTTATCCTGTCCCTCAGGTTTTCCACGATTCTGAAGGGCTCGAGGACGACGAAGAGCGCGAAGGCGAGGGCCACGAAAGTCAGGGTGACCTCCCTCCCGAAGAGGAGGTACAGTGCCGGAACGCTCAGTCCGGTGAGGTGAAAGGTCTTACGCTTGAGCTCGCTTTTCATGCTCACGTTTTATCACCTCAAGCGCCTCTAGAAGGTCCTTAACCACAAAGTCCGCGTAGCGGGGGTGAATGCCCTTGAAGTAGCCCCTCCTCACCATTATGGTCGTGGCCCCTATGGCCTTACCCCCCCTCATGTCCGTGTCGTCCCTGTCCCCGACGACGTAAACTTCTTCCTCCCTGGGAAACTTCTTTCTGGCGAGGACAAAGTTGTAGTTCTCGAGCTTGCTCCTCCCCGTCTCGCCGCTTATTATGATTTCGTCGAAGTAGTCCTTTATCCCGAGGTACTCGAGCTTCTTCCTCTGCCAGTAGGAGGATGAGTCCGTTATCATTACCAGTTTGGCCCCCATCCCCTTCAGCCCGTCGAGGAAGGGCCTCGCGTCCGGGTAAAGCCGAAGGTTTGAGAAAAATGTCCTGTCCACTATGGCGAGCATCTCCCCGAGGTCCTCCTCCGACACCCTCGAGTAAACGCGCGTCATGAACCTCTCCATGAGGCCGTCCAGGTCAAGAACGTGGAGCTCCTTTGACTGCTCCAGCTCGCGGTAGCGCTGCGTCAGGATGTAGGCCATCGCCCTGAACTTCCTCTTCCTGAGCAGGTGAGGAAAGAGGCGCAGCACGCTCCACTTCGCGGCTTCCCATGTGTTGCACAGTGTATCGTCGAGGTCAACGAGCACGAGCATGTTCCTAACTCTTCCCCCTCTTTAATAACGTTAGCGCCGCGATCTTGGAGTATATATTGGGTGAGGTTTTGAGCTGTAATGCCTTCAGGCCCCCTCTGCCGTTGAGAGCTCGTGGTAAGTGTAAGCGTTGTACGTGAAAAAGGAAAGGAGGAGGACAAGAAGAAAACTGAGGATTACTCGGCCTTTTCTCATCCCCAGATCACCTCATCTGAGTTCAATATTTGAAATACACCCTAGGTCTGTGATGTTAGTGGGATTGGTACTTTTGGCCTCTACTTGGCAGTATCCGCCGTTTAGTGATCTCCCAAAGGCGTAGTGCCCAGGAACCCGCTTTAGAGTCTCGTAGAAGATTAGCTGAACATACTTAGGATTCTTTGTCTCAAGTTTTTTGATTATTCCTTTGGCCATTTTCTGGTCGACGTCCCTGTATGTAAAAGCAATTCCTCCTTTCGCCAAACCCCTAAGGATTACTCCAGGATAGTATGCGAGTACTTCAGAATTATACTGATTCCTAGGCTTTTTCTTCACCCACAGGAGTTTTGTGTCCTCGTAAGAGGGGAAGACAAGCACGCCGTTTATCCCAATGCTCCCATAGCAAAGATAATCGTGAGCGAAGAGACTCCGTTTTTCACATACTTCTTTCGACCTTATCCGGATTCCCTCGCTCGTTCCGAGCGCGTAAATCTGGTAAAACGTCCCGTTCGGCTTAATGACCTCACTGAGATTCCACCAGTACGAGCCATCAATTTCTCCATCGTACTTCCATCCGAGGGTCTTGAAGAGTAGTGCCTTTCCGTGAGGCGTATAATCCTTCAAAGCCTCCAAGTCCAGTATTACCTGAGAGTAATTCACGAGGGCTTTCGAGCTTTCAACTCTCCTGCTCCTCAACCAGAAGGGGGATGACTGGCTAACAGTGTAAAGCTTGAGCACGTTAGTCTTCTCATTGTAAGTAGCAAACTGCCAGAGACTATCCTCGTGATAAACGGCAATCAAACCCTCCTCCTTTGGAATCCCAGCGATCTTGTACGCTCCCTCTGCCGTTGAAAGCTCATGATAGGTGTAAGCGTTGTACGCGAAAAAAGAAAGGAGGAAGAGCAAGACTCCGGTAGCTAATGTCTTCCTCATCCCCAGGTCACCTCCATGAAGTAGCCGACGCCTGTGTATCTAATCCTGAAGTACTTATTATCCTCCAGACACGACGCATTTTTTCGTGTAGCGGAGAGTTTTTGTAGTTCCGTTGAAGTAGATTGTAGTTTTCTCCACCACTGGGCACATTAAGTTGGATTCATCAAGCAACTTCGTTGGGAAAGGATTTATAATAATTTCAGAGGCGTTTATGAGAATTTCCTGGCCACTGCAGGGAATTGTGAGGTTCTCCGGGATTTTCGTCACGTTGATTGTTGGACCACTGAGGTTTCCCACTCTTCCTGACACGTTCCATGTTGGATATAACGCCAAAAGTGTGCCATTTCCCCGATTTTCAAAGGCTATAAGCCATGTTGAGTACGCGCACCTTGAGTGTGAGGGCATCACGAGGTAACCCCCAACGAGCGGGTTGCCGTCTATAGAAGGCTCCTCCGCCCTGTCTACAAAGATGAACCTAACGCCGTTGAACTTTTTAAGAATGTCCCTGAAGTCCCAAGTTTGGTTAAGGATTTTCTTTATTTCCTCACCTTTGAGGACTCTGACTTTCCCGTCGATTTTTATAATCATTGCCGTTTCGTCTTGGTGGGCAGGAATGTCGTCTATTGAGAAAGAAACTGGACTGTAGTTGAGCCCTGTTTTTACCTGTCTTTTTTCAACATTTATCCTCTTCACGATGAGGTTTCTTTTCAAAGTTGCAGTTATCTCTGAAAGGGTGCCGTTTTCATAAGTTATGACCCTCCATTCCCCTTCTTTGTGATATACTACTACCAAGCCCCTCTCCGCGTCCATGCGGTGAAGCATGCAGGATGGTGAACTAAAACAGGTATCTTTCCTGTAGTTATAGGTTAAAGCTAAAAGTGAAAGGAGAAGGATTGCCATAAACGCTAGAACTCCGAGGAATCTTCCTTTCATTTCCAAGTCACCTCCATGAAGTAGCCGACGCCTGTGTAAGGCCCAGTTACAGGGACATACATAGAACTGAAAGGCATGTCTGGGATTATACTAGGTTTATGGACTAAAATATTGTCAGGCTGAATTGTGATATACCATTCTTCTCTGATAAACTTTGCAAATGCTTCCCAGCAACTTCTAGATACTTTCCATTGCTCTGTCACATGTTCCTCTGTTGAATTTTTGAACATTTCTGTTAAGGTCAAATTAAACCGAGCGTAGTCTTGTGGCCAACTTAGTTCGCTATATCTAAACTGCACGTTCATGACAGAATGGGGTGGTACTTCTCCGAACCACATTTTGAGAGCATTCATTTTATAATCTTTGATACTATAGTAATTTCTGCCTTTTACATCAAGATACTCATCATAAAGCCAAAATACGTAGTGTCCCAATTCGTGCCCTAATGTTTTTCCCCAGTCCACATCTCCAATAGAGATTACAATGTTTTGGTCTGAGAATGCAGAAGCCGCTGAGATTATCTTCTTAGACATCATTACATGGAACTCGTGTTTCTGATTCTCAGTTGCATTAGAGAACCTTTTTATCCAATATCCTCCGATAGATGCTTTTGGCCATCCCTTGTACAAAAGTTCAGTTCTTGTTTGAGGGATTACCCACTTGGTCTTATGTACTCTCACGTCCGCGTCTTCCCAGTGTCTTTTCCCGTCCCATATTCTCACGCTGGTTATCATCGCGTACCCGTCCGTGTAGTCATAAACAAAATCGCTTGCCTTTCTAATACTGTAAACCAGGCTCTTCTTTTCCTCGTCACTCAAAGCCCACTCTGTGGAGACAGTGAGGCTAATCCCGAGAATGTCCCTCTTTGTCGGGTCTTTTCCAACCATCAGCTCGACGAGGTTTGGAACTCCATCACCGTCGGCATCGTCACTCTCTCCCGTTTTGTCGGGTGTTAATTCTTCGAGTTTTGCTTTCCACGCTGGGGGTA
>NZ_LANF01000015.1 GCF_000966265.1 Palaeococcus ferrophilus DSM 13482
GTCTTGAGCCATAAAAGAAATGAATATTAAAATCACACATACCCTTCGATTTGCAACACAGGGTGGTGATACTCCTGAGGGTGATGGCGTGATGTTTTCGGTCTGAAATTATCACTGGTGGATTCCGGTTAGCTATCCCGCGAATTTGGAATGTGCTTAGAATGCTGAAAACATAATGCTTAGGCCCGCGCCGGGTTAACCTTTAAAAAGCCTTGCTCCAAGTTTAGGCCATGAAGGGAGAAGTCCTGGTGCTAACTGGGATGGTGCTCATATTCACGGGCTTCCTGCTGGTGTTCCTCGGGACACTCATGAGCGCCTCCACCGCCGAGGTCGAGGGAGGAGGCGTGATAATGATAGGCCCAATCCCCATAGTCTTCGGCACGGGGAGGGGCGTGATAATCGCGATGGTACTTGCGGTTCTCCTCATGGTTCTGTGGATAATCGGAGCTCTGCTGGGTAGGGGTGGCTCATGAGCTACATACTCGACCTTTCGCTGCTCCTCGTTTTTGCCAAGAGCCTCGAGTGGCTGTTCGAGAAGAGGGAGATTCACCCGATTATTGCGCACGTTCTCACGGGGGTTATCCTGGGCCCCTTCGTCCTCGGAATAGTGGTTCCGGGCGAGGAGCTCAAGGTTCTCTCGGAGTTCGGGCTAATAATGATGATGCTCTACACGGGATTAACAAGTAATTTCTCCGCCATCTCGATCAACAAGTTCAAGGCCACGGTTGTAGCTTTCCTGGGGGTAGCTTTCTCCTTCATGTTCGGCTACGGTACGGTCACTTTCTTCGGCTACGGCACCGCGACGGCCATCTTCGTGGGAGCTGTCCTTGGGAACACGGCCATAGAGGTTACCAGCGGCGTCATAATGAGGGAGCGCGTTGACAGGAACGTCTCGTCAATACTCATGGGAGCGGCATTCGCCGACGACATCATGGCGGTTTACCTCATAGGCGTGATCACGGCCCTCTCGAGGGGAGCGTTCTCCCCGTTGGACATGCTCTTCCTGACCGTCAGGATAGTGGTTTTCATCGTAGCGGTTCTCGTCTTCTCGGAGCTTGTCTTCAAGCGCTCCAGAAGGATAAACTTCCTCATCAGGGACCTCAACACGTTCTTCACGTTCACGCTCGTGCTCACCTTCCTGCTCGCCCTCCTCGCGGAGGAAGCGGGGCTAAACCGCATAATCGGGGCCTATCTCGCGGGCCTGACCATAAGCCGGCTCCGCGAGAGGAAGGACCCCCTTATAATAAGCCGCATAAAGCTGAACGAACTCATAGGGGAACTCCAGGTGGTTCTCACGGAGTTCTTCATTCCCCTGTTCTTCATCTACGTCGGCCTCGTGTTCAACCCGCCGGTCTCTGAGATAAGCCTCGCCCTCATAGCGGCCCTTTACATGGCGGCGGTCCTTGGAAAGCTCCTCGGCTGCTCGCTGGGAATGAGGCTCTTCCGCTTTGACTGGAATCGTTCGTTGATGGTGGGAATCGGCATGGGCGGAAGGGGAAGCCTCGAGCTGGCCATCCTCAAGTTCGGCCTGGACACCGGTCTAATCAACCAGCTCATATTCGCCTCCATAGTCATAGTCTCCATGTTAACGGCCCTCACGACTCCCCAGTTCTTCAAGCTCTACGTGAGGATGGTCAAACGCAAAGCTTAAACACCCCCCCGCTTAAGGGTTGGCAGGTGAGAAAATGATTCCGGCAGAGGGAATGGACGAGAAGGAAGTTCTGGCGGAGCTTGAGGAACGCCTTAAGGATGACCTCTCATTCGATTCGGGAAAGATTCTCGGTTCTATGTGCACCTATCCCCATCCTTTGGCCCTTAAAATCGTGATGCGCTACATAGACAGGAACCTCGGCGACCCGGGGCTCCACGCGGGGAGCAGAAAAATAGAGGAAGAGGCCGTTAACATGCTCGCCAACCTGCTCTCCCTTGAGAGGGGCTACGGGAACATAGTGAGCGGCGGAACGGAGGCGAACATTCTCGCAGTCAGGGCCTTTAGGAACCTCGCCGGTGTTGAGAATCCCGAGCTCATCCTCCCCGAGAGCGCCCACTTCTCCTTCCTCAAGGCGAGCGATTTGCTGGGAGTCAAACTCGTCTGGGCGGAGCTGAACGATGACTACACCGTCAACGTGAGGGACGTTGAGGCGAAAATCACCGACAACACTATAGGCATCGTTGGAATAGCCGGGACGACGGGCCTCGGTGTGGTGGACGACATCCCTGCCCTGAGCGACCTGGCCATTGACTACGGCCTTCCGCTCCACGTTGATGCCGCCTTTGGCGGTTTCGTCATACCCTTTGCCAGGGCCCTCGGTTATGAGGTTCCGGACTTTGACTTCCGGCTCAGGGGGGTGAAGAGCATCACCATAGACCCCCACAAGATGGGGATGGCCCCGATTCCAGCCGGAGGGATAATCTTCAGGGAGAAGCGCTTCGTTGAGGCCATAAACGTTCTCGCGCCCTACTTAGCCGGCGGTCAGGTGTGGCAGGCCACCATAACTGGCACAAGGCCCGGAGCAAATGCTCTAGCCGTCTGGGCCCTTCTCAAGCACCTCGGCTTCGAGGGCTATAAGGAAATCGTGAGGGAGAAGATGGAGCTGGCGAGGTGGTTTGCTGGGGAGCTAAAGAAGATACCGGGGATTTACCTAATAAGAGAGCCCGTGCTGAACATCGTCTCCTTCGGCTCTGAAAAGCTGGAAGAACTTGAGGAGGCCCTCAAAGCACGGGGCTGGGGAATAAGCGCCCACCGCGGCTACATCAGGATCGTGGTCATGCCGCACGTGAAGAGGGAGCATCTGGAGGAGTTTTTGAGGGATTTGGGGGAGATTGCAAAAAGGCTTTAAAGTTGTCCGACAAATTGACCCATAGGTGAGACAGTGACAACGGGTGTGAAGGTTTCTGTAAGACTGCCCCCGAAGCTTGCCGAGGAGATAGACTCGCTCGTTAAAGAGGGCCTCTTCAGCAACAGGAGCGACCTGATAAAGGAGGCGATAAGGTACTACATCAGGGAGCTCAGGAAGGAGCTCACGGACGAGGAAAGGTGGAGGCTGAAGGCCGTCGAGGACGTCCTCAAGGAGGACTGGGAGAGTGAGGAAGACAGCTTCTGGGACTCCTACTGAGGAGGGCCCTTCAAAAGGGGAGAGGTAATCCTCCTGCCGTTTCCCTTCAACGACCTTTAGAAAGTGAAGACTAGGCCGGCCCTTGTCCTTTCAAGCGAGAGCTTCAACAGGAAGAGCAACTCACTTATAGTTGCCCAGATAACCTCCAACCTGAAAAGCGGTTTTAAAGAACTCAACGTCCTTGTAGTGGACGAAGACCTTGACAGGTATCCCGGAACAAGGCCCATAATACCTAGCATCGTCAAGCCCTACGTGATCTTCTCGGTCAACAAAAGGATGGTCATCAAGAGAATTGGCCTCCTGCGGGAGGGAAAGCTCGCCGAGGTCTATGAAAACCTTATGAATGTGCTCGACCTCACTCAGTAACGCCCTTTATGTCCACGTGGACGAAGGCGGTCTCGACCTCTTCCATCCCTTCAATCCTTCTCTTTACCTCCTCGCTGACGTCGTGGGCCTCTTTAAGCGTCATCTCCGGCGGTATTTCGATGTGCAGCTCCACGTGGAGCCTTGGACCGACGTAGTGCGCTCTCAAATCGTGGACGCCCTGAACTCCTTCAACACCCAGGGCAACCTCCTTTATCCTCTCGCAGACCTCAAAGGGGGGAGAGGTTCCCGTGAGGTAGTTCACGTTGGTGAGGGTTATCTCCACGGCCGCCTTCGCCACCAATAGCGCCACAACCAAACCGGCCAGAGCATCTCCGTAATTGAAGCCCGCCCTCTGGAGAATAAGTCCTACGAGCACCGCCACTGAAGATAAAGCGTCGCTCCGGTGGTGGTGGGCGTCCGCAACCAGTATCTGGTTTCCAAGCCTCTTCCCCACGGAGAGCGAATAACGCGCCATGGCCTCCTTTGAGAGGATTGAAAGGAGCGTCACGGAGAGCATCACCGCGTTTACCTCTATCGAGAGGCCCCTCCCTATGCGCCCTATAGCGTCCCGCGCTATCTCGTAGGCGACGAGAAGGAGGGCGAGGCCTATGAAAAAGGCGAAGAGCGATTCGAAGCGTGAGTGGCCGAAGGGATGCCCCTTATCTGCAGGTTTGGAGGAGATTTTCAGGCCGACGTAGCCTATGACGCTCGTTATCGTATCCGAGAGGGAGTGGACACCGTCAGAAATCAGGGCTATGCTCGAGTAGAGGAGGCCCACCCCTACCTTAACTCCTGCCAGGAGAACGTTTCCAAATATGCTAAGGATGATGGGCCTGTAAACCCCTTCCATGGCAAACCCTCAGTCCGTCACTCCCTCATCACAACTCAGGTAAGGCTGAACTCTTCATCGGGCAGAATGGAGTTGGCGGGGAAGCTTTTAAGGTTATCTTCCGGTTAACACAAAAGTCTTTTATTTGGTCCGTTCCATTTAATCTGAGGTGGTATTATGGCGAACAAGCCGAGGTATTCGATAAGGATTTACATGGGCTCAAAGGACAAGTACATCTCCCTGAGCCTCTGGGACGCTTACGTGAACAACAGGGGGCAGTTCAGACCCGCCAACGTTAGCATGGTTATACACAACGAGGACGTTGAGGCGAAGGCATCAATGAGGACGGAAACGGCGGCGAGGCTCGCGGCGGTGCTCCTCAACATGGTAGCAGAGGCCGAGAAGATAACCATGAAGGAGCGCATGAAGATAAGCATGGAGGAGAGGCTTGAGGAGCAGTTCCTCCTCGATGAGGAAGAGGAGAGCGTCGCGGAGGAAGTTGAGGAGATAGAAGCCAGCGTGGAGAAGTGATTTTCATGCGCTTCATCCCCCTCATCGTTTCGAGGCCGGAGATACAGATGGCCATAGATGAGGCCATAATGCGCGCCCGGATGGAGGGTAAGGTTGAGGACACTGTGAGGCTCTACGTCTTCAAGCCAAGTTCCATAACCATTGGAAGGTTCCAGAGTGTCGAGCACGACGTTGACCTCGAGAGGGCGGAGGAGCTGGGAATTCCAGTGGTGAGGCGCATAACCGGTGGCGGGAGCGTCTTCCACGACGAGTACGGGGAGGTAACGTATTCGGTGGTCGTCGGCGAGGAGCTTCATCCTGAACTTAAGGATATCCATAAGAGCTACCGCCTCCTGGCTTCACCGCTCGTGGAGGCCCTTAGGGAGCTCGGGCTCAAGGCGGAGTTCTCCGGCCTGAACGACATCGTTGCCAACGGCCGGAAGATAAGCGGCTCGGCACAGACGAGGAGGAAGGGTGTAATCCTCCAGCACGGGACGTTCATGTACCGCACGAGGCTTGACATATTATCCTCCGTCCTCAAGGTGTCGAAGGAGAAGCTGAAGGACAAGGGAATCGGGAGCATCTGGGAGAGGGTAACAACGCTCGAGCGCGAGGGGGTAACGATTACGATGATGGAGGCCTACGACCTCCTCAGGAGGAAGTTCTTCGAGGAGTTTCCGCTGGAGGAGGGGGAGCTCACGGACTACGAGCTCTCACTGGTGGAGAAGATACTCGAGGAGAGGTACGCGAGGGACGAGTGGAACCGCATGAAGTGAGCGCTCCCTTTCCCTTTCTCCAACTAGAGGGCCCCCTACGACCCCCAAAGTAACAGGTGATTCAAATGTCTAAAGAAAAGAGAAAGCTCAAAATCTACATTCCGGGCATCAAATTCCCCTCAATCTCGCTCACCGGGAACGCCTGCGCGCTGAACTGCGCCCACTGCGGGAGGCACTACCTCGAGGGCATGAGGAAACCAAGCGGAAGGGAGCTTCTGGACTACTGCCTCAACCTTGAGAGGGAAGGTTACACCGGCTGTCTTTTGAGCGGCGGTATGGATGGGCGATTAAAGGTTCCCCTCGACTTCTACGCGGACGAGATAAGGGAGATAAAGCGGAGGACGGGCTTGAGGCTCAACGCCCACGTCGGTTTCATTGACGAGAACGATTTGGAGTGGGTGAAGTGGGTTGATGCAGTTTCCCTCGACTTCGTTGGCGATGACGACGTGATAAGGCGCGTTTATAAGATAGACAAGACCGTTGATGACTACCTCAGAATCCTCGACCTTCTGACGGAGGCAGGGGTGAGGATTGCACCCCACATCACGATAGGCCTCGACTTTGGGAGGGTTCACTGGGAGTACAGGGCCATAGATGCCCTCGTTCAGTACCCCATAGACGTTCTGGTTCTTGACGTCCTCATACCGACGAAGGGGACGGAGATGGAGGGGATTTCAGCTCCTTCCGTTGAGGAGAGCCTTAAAGTTGTGCGCTACGCGAGGGAGCGCTTCGAAGGGGAGCTCAGCATAGGCTGCATGCGGCCCCTTGGTAGATGGAGGCTTGAATTCGACAGGGGGGCGATTTTAGCCGGTGTTGACAGGATAACCAACCCGCCGAGAAAGGTCATCGAGTGGGCGAAAACCGTCAGGGACGTTGAGATACTCTACGAGTGCTGCGTGATGTGAGCTACTCCCCCCTCAGCTCCTTCAGGCGCTCTATTTTGTACTCCTCCACGACCTTCATGAACTTCTCGAGCTCCCTCTGCCTGTCCTCCTCTTCCCACTCCTTTATCTTCTCCTCTATCGCCCTCTCGAGCTCCTCCCTGTCGGCTATGGCGAAGTCATCAACCCTCTTGACCTCAACATCCACCACGGGAATCTTCGCCTCCCTGAGCGTTTCGTACACGAGGTTGGGGAGTTCCTTGTCGCACACCACCGCTCTTATCCTTCTCTCCACGAGGTGCTCCGCTATGCTCCGTCCGGCGCCGGCGGGGTTGACGACGTACACCACGTCGCCCTTCTTGAGGCCAGCTCCCCTCTCCAGCTCCTCCAGGTCGCGCCACGTGAGGTTTTCGAGAACCTTAAGCGGGACCGCGCTTCCGCGGAGCTCCATGAGGTGCATCCTCTTCGCGAGCACGAGGTCTTTTCCAAGGCGCTCTATTACGGCCTTCGCCTCCCTGAGTTCCCTCTCCAGCTCCGCTATCCTCTTCAGCTTTGCTTCGAGTTCTCTCTCCCTCAGCACGCGCGCCCTTATCTCGTCGTCGTAGTCCACGAGCCGGCGCTCCAGCCTTCCGATTGTCTTTCTCTGTTCGGCTATTATCTTCTTCAGCTCCCTGTTCTCCTGCTCGAGGAGCTCAAGGCTTCTCTCAAGCTCGCGGATGCGTTTGATGAAGGGTTCAACGTCCACCTTTTCCTCGCCGCCGCTCTCGGGCTCTTCGCGGGGCCTCTCCTTTACGGTGACCTTCGTGATGGCCTCACCGAGGTTGTAGCCCTGGAGCACGAGCGCCTTCACCTCGTTCTCCTTCCTCTGCAGCCCGAGTTCCCTGAGTCGGGCATCCACGTGGTCGAGCTTTGGCTTGAAGCGGAGGTATGCTTTGTAGGCGGCCGCCAGTGCGTCCCTTTGGTGGTCGTCGTCAACCTCAACCCCAAGGGATTTTATTATCTCGTTCTTCTCCTCCACGCGCAGGCTCTCCCTTGGAACGAAGAGTATTGCCTTGAATGAGCTCGCTATCTTCTCGACGAGCCCCGGTGCCGGGGAGACGTCCGTGGCCACCACCACGGGGTGCCCAACGTCGCTTATGAACCTGAAGATGTCCCCAACACCCATGTTCCTCTCGCTGTGAACCGCCACAACTTTCCCCCTGAGGTCTATTGCCCCGATCCCCACGGTTATGCCGGGGTCAATGCCCACGATAACGTTCTTCCTCCTCTCCGCGATGACCTCCCCGCTCAGGGGCGCGAAGTCGAACTTCTCCCTCTCAACCGGGAGAACCCTCACCTCAACGTCCCCCCCGCTCATGGGCTTGACTATCCCAGCGAGCTCTTCCCTCCCGGCGTACACCCTGAACTCCCCGCGCTGCAGGCCATAGTCCTTCTCCTCCACCTCGAGGTCGAAGGGAACCCCTGAGCGCCTGAGGGCCTCCTCAATGTTCCTCACCTTCGCCTGCACGAGGTTGTGAACTCTCCTTCTGTAGCGGTCCTGGCTCCATCCGCCCTTTCCCTGGCTCCTTCCGCGCGCAACAACAACCCTCGTTTCCTCTTCAAAGGCTATGACCTCGTGACCAACACCTTTAGAGGCAAGGAGGGCGCATGCCTTTGCCTCTTCGTAGGGGTCGAACCTGTCGGCCACTCTTATGCCGTGCTCCTTCGCCAGGCTAAGCAGGGGGCGCTGTTCGCCGGGTCTCCCGGTAACCTGGACGAGCTTCGTCCCCTCCGGGAGCGAGCGTATGAACCTCCTCACCTCCGCCTCGCTCCCGAGCTCGTATATGTTGTCAAAGGCCACAATATCTGGCCTCTTGGCGCGGATGAAGCGGATTAACCTGTAGGCCGTGAACTCACCTTTTTTCTCCACCCTGCCGTTGAACCACGCCACCACCGCGAAGCGCTTTGGGTTCTCGCTGATTACATCCACGCCAAGGATGAGAATAGGCACCACCTCTCCTGTGGATAGCTTCTCCCGTCCCTTTTAAAAGGTTGTCTTTTGCCGTTTTTGAGGTAATCTATTCCATACCATACCCAAAATTTGAACATTTCAATGTTAATTTTTTGGCCGTTTTCCACAAAATTTATATACTTCCCATCGAAGACTTTAGTAAGGGAAATCGTGAACGCGTTCTACAACGAGAAGGCATACGACGTTGTGATTATAGGAGCCGGCCCGGCTGGTCTTTTCGCGGCCTACGAGCTGGCAGAAAAAGGCGATTTTAGGGTTCTCGTGGTTGACGAGGGGGGCGAGGTAGACAAGCGCGTCTGCCCTATGGAGGAGCTTGGCTACTGCGTCGGCTGCAAGCCGTGCCATATAATGAGCGGCGTTGGAGGAGCAGGCGGCCTAAGCGACGGTACAGTAAACCTTCGTCCGGACATTGGTGGTGATTTGAGCGAACTGACAGGAGATGAGAACTACGCATGGCAGCTCATATGGGAGGTTGATCAGATACTTCTCCGCCACGGTGCTCCAAGGAACGTCTTCAAAGGAAACCCTGACCAGCTCAGGGAGTGGGAACGCAGGGCGGCCCAGGCAGGGGTTAAGTTCATCCCCATCATCCAGCGTCACATAGGGAGTGACCACACGCCGGAAGTTATTGGGAGCATAAAACGCTATCTTGAGGAGAAAGGCGTCGAGTTCCTCCTCTGGACGAGGGTGGAGGAATTCAGGAAGGGGGAGATCATAGCAAGGCGCGGCAATGACACCTTTAAGATAAACGCCCGATACATAATCGTCGCCCCCGGGCGTGGCGGTGCATCATGGTTCCACGATGTGGCGGAAAAGATAGGCCTCAGGGCCAGACACGGCCCCATTGACGTTGGCGTCCGCGTTGAAGTCCCTGCTATAATAATGGAGGAGATAACGAACATAAACCATGATCCCAAGTTCCACATCTACACGGACACCTACGACGACTTCGTGAGGACTTTCTGCACCAACCCGAACGGCTTCGTCGTTGAGGAGAAGTACGAGTCCTACGTTGGGGTTAATGGCCACTCCATGCGCGATAGAAAGAGCAACAACACCAACTTCGCCTTTCTCTCGCGTATAGAGCTGACGGAGCCCGTTGAGGACACCACCGCCTACGGGAGGAGCATAGCACAGCTTGCAACGACCATAGGGGGAGGTAAGCCCATCCTCCAGCGCCTCGGCGATCTCAGGAGGGGGAGGAGGAGCACGTGGAGCAGGATAAAGAAGAGCGATGTGGATCCTACACTCAAGCACGTCACACCTGGGGATATAGCGATGGCTCTCCCGCACCGCGTAGTTACTAACATCATAGAAGGCCTCGAAAAGCTCGACCGTGTTATACCGGGCGTTGCGAGCGATTACACCCTCCTCTACGCGCCGGAGATTAAGTACTACGCCATGAGGGCGGAGGTGGATGAAAACCTCGAAACGAGCATCGAGGGTATTTTCGCGGCTGGAGACGGCGCTGGCTTGAGCAGGGACATAACCAATGCCGCGGCCACTGGAATACTCGCGGCTAGGGGGATACTCATCAAGGAGGGCATCTACTCGGGCTCGGAGTTCCGGAAGAGGGGCAACTGGAGGGCTGAGATAGAGTCGCTGGAGTGACTCGCACATTTGCATTTTTTCCATATCCCTGGGAGTTTCATTACTTAATCTTCAGCCTCTGCCCAATTATGTGGGATACACGGTTCATTTTTGGGGGAATATTGTAAATTTTTTTAATAGTGGATATCACCACGAAACCATAAAATTTATATATGTTTTTTTGGTCTCTTTTATGAGCATCCATATACATGGGTGCTCTCTTTAATGAGGTGATGGATAATGAAAGGCAGGACTGGTGTAATACTCGCACTGCTGCTGGTTGGTTTGATGTTTGGAACGACCCTCGCAGGACCTGAAATGGCCAAGAATAGGGTTGTGACGTACAATACCCTAGAGAAAACCTACGGGAAGGCCAAGCCTCAGCTCTACGCGAAGCTGCAGAGCCTTCCAGACGACGCTGAAATAAGCACCATAGTCGTTCTGAAAGACTACTCATACATGCCGAAGGCGAGAAAAGTTCTCGAAAAGCTCGGTGAAATCAAGTACGAGTACAGGATCATCCCGGGCTTTGCCGTCAAACTCAAGGTCAAGGACGTCAAGAAGCTCGCCGCCCCCGGAAAGCTCGACATGCTCCTCCAGAGCCTTGGATTAGCTCCCAAGATCGAGGGGTTAGCGTACATGGAGGACGACTTTAAGGTTAGGATCGCCCTCGACTACTCCACCGGTCAGGTGAGCGCCACCACAATGTGGAGCCTCGGCTACGACGGAACGGGAATAACTGTCGCCGTTATTGACACGGGAATAGACGGGAACCACCCCGACCTCAAGGGCAAGATTGTGGGGTGGTACGATGTCGTTAACGGGAAAACCTACGCTTACGACGACCAGGGGCACGGAACCCACGTGGCTGGAATAATAGCGGGAACCGGTGCCGCGAGCAACGGCAAGTACAAGGGCGTTGCTCCGGGTGCCAAGCTCGTTGGTGTGAAGGTTCTTGGCGCCGATGGTAGCGGAAGCGTTAGTGACATCATAGCCGGCGTTGACTGGGTCGTCCAGAACAAGGACAAGTACGGAATAAGGGTTATAAACATGAGCCTCGGTGGTGCCGGAAGCTCCGACGGAACGGACTCCCTCAGCCAGGCCGTCAACAACGCCTGGGACGCGGGGATAGTTGTTTGTGTCGCCGCTGGAAACGAGGGGCCCAACACGAAGACCATAGGCTCGCCCGCGGCCGCCTCGAAGGTCATCACCGTTGGTGCCGTTGACGACAGCGACACCATAGCGAGCTTCTCCTCGAGGGGGCCCACAGCCGACGGAAGACTCAAGCCCGAGGTCGTTGCCCCCGGTGTTAACATAGTGGCCGCCCGCGCCAGCGGAACGAGCATGGGAAGTCCCGTAAACGACTACTACACCTCCGCCTCGGGAACGTCAATGGCCACCCCGCACGTCGCCGGTATCGCCGCCCTCCTCCTCCAGGCCCACCCGAGCTGGACGCCCGATACTGTGAAGACGGCCCTCATAGAGACCGCAGATGTCGTCAAGCCGAGCGAGATAGCGGACATAGCCTACGGTGCCGGTAGGGTCAACGCCTACGAGGCCTACAAATACGATTCCCTCCAGAAGCTCACCTTCTCAGGCTACGTTGCCGACAAGGGCTCCCAGGAACACACCTTCACCATAGACAGCGCCTCCTACGTCACGGCCACCCTCTACTGGGACAACAGCGGAAGTGACATAGACCTCTACCTCTACGACCCCAACGGCAACCAGGTGGACTACTCCTACACTGCCTACTACGGCTTTGAAAAGGTGGGCTACTACAACCCGGCCCCCGGAACCTGGAAGGTTAAGGTGGTCAGCTACTCCGGAAGCGCTAACTACAACGTTGACGTCGTAATAGACGGAACCGGCTCAAGCGGCGGCGGAGGAACCCAGCCCACGGTTGATGAGAAGACCTTCACCGGCTACGTCCACGACTACTACGATACCAGTGACAGCTTCACCATGACCGTCAACAGCGGCGCCACCAAGATAACGGGAGACCTTACCTTCGACACGAGCTCACATGACCTCGACCTCTACCTCTACGACCCCAACGGCAACATCGTTGACCGCTCAGAGAGCTACAACAGCAACGAGCACGTTGAATATGCAAACCCTGCCCCAGGAGACTGGACGTTCCTCGTCTACGCCTACAACACCTACGGCTGGGCCAGTTACCAGCTCGATGCGAAGGTCTACTACGGATGAAAAAGCTTTTCTTCTTCCCTCCCTTTTTCCTTTGGGGTGGTTGAAGTGAAGAGGATTGTTATAATCATCCTGCTCATATCCTCTCTTTTCACTCCTGTCCTCTCCGAGGAGGTGCCCTACGTCTTCACGCCCTCCGTGCCGTACACCGCTTTTTCCGCCATATCTCTCTACGAGAGCGGCCACTACGCTGACGCTTTGGGCGCCTGCGAGTGGCTTGACCTGCTGAGGAAGGACGACGGTTCATGGGGCGAAACTGCCTTCTCGGCCCCCTCCGCGAAGTTCACGGCCCTCTCGCTGATGGCGCTGATGAGGTGTGAAAACCTTGCCCGCGGCCTCTATGAGGGGGACATCAACGCGGCCGCGTACTGGCTCCTCTACACCCAGGGCGACGATGGCTCCTTTGGGGACGTAACCGACACGGCCCTTTCCCTCCTGGCCCTGAGGGAGTACGCTGAATCGGGTGAGATAAATGTGGAGCCCGCGCTTGAGAGGGGCGAGAAATGGCTCAGGGGAAAGAGGGGCGAGAACGACGTGGAGGAGCTCTTCCGCCTTCTGGTCCTGGGGGGATAGGGACGGCATAAGGACTCTTAAGCTTGAAGGTGAGGATGAAGCCTACAGATACTTCGCCCTCGCCTACCTCGGAGAGGAGGTGGACGTTAACGGAACCTTCAAAACGCCGGTAGGAAACGCGCTGGCACTCTTCGCCTCCCGTTCGGAGAGATACTACAACGCTCTGAAGTCCAGGGGGGCCTTTGGCTTCTGGGGGGTTAAGAGATACAACACCGTTGAGCTCCTCGATGTGGCCAGCGTGAGGGGGTTTGAGGAGATGAGGCCAATAGCCTGCAGGTACGTGGACAGGATTTCCCCGCGCACGGACGTGGAGAAGGTTGTGTTCGCCCGCTACCTAATGGAGTGCGGTGTCAAACCGGATTTGAACGTCAACGAGAGCACCCTCCTTCCCTGGATGGTGGCGGAGGTTGCGAGGGTTAAGGCCAGCCTCGGGCAGGACTACTCCCATGAGGTTTCACTCCTCAGGGAAAGCGACTGGGGCGACTTTTACAACACGGCCTACGTGGCGTGGGTTTTTCACTCCCTCAACGAGAGCGTCCCGGAGGGGGCTTTGGACTACCTGGCCCGGAACCTCACGGAGGGATACCCCACGTACTACTACGCCTACGCCCTCATGGTCTTCCACGATTTTAATATGGCGGAGTTTAACGAAACGCTGGCGATACTTGAGGATTACCAGCGGCCCAACGGCGGTTTTGGCTACAACAGAGACTCCTCCCCCGGGTTGAGGAGCACCTCCCTCGTTCTCCAGGCGCTCGAATACGCGGGAGTTGAAAACGAAATCTATGAGAAGGGACGTAACTTTTTGAGGAAGACCCTCTACGCGGAGGTTCCCGAAGTTGAGCGTGATGGGGACACGTTGAGGCTCCAGAACGCGACCTTCCTGCTGATAAGGGACTCCAGCTTCGTGGGCAAAGTTGAGAACGCCACTTCCACGGAGGGCTTCGATGGTGTCCTGCTGGTTTACCCCTCGGAGAATCCGTTGATGGTGGAGGCAATACCGATGAAGGGCTTTTCACCGGCGGAGGGAGCTCTCAATGTGGAACACGTCGCGCTCCCGGTCCTACTCGCCCTCGCACTCATCCTCCTCGTGGTTGGAAGGCGCCGATAGAAAGGGTTTTATGCCTTTATTCCCATAATTCCGGCGGTGGGTGCATGAAGGGTCGTACGTTTACAATCACCCTAGCGGTTTTGCTCTTCTCCGCGGCCTATCTCCTGAACTCCGGGATGGCCCTACCCGACCCTTCCACCCTCCCCGTGGATTCCGAACACTTCTTAAGCTACGCTCTTCTTTTTACGGCCACTCTCCTCCTATTCCTAGGCCTCATCGGCGATAGCTCATACGCGCGGGCCCTTTATATCCTCACGACGCTCCTTCTGGTCATGTGGTTCCTCAACGGGTGGGATGCCCTCTCGGTTTCTCCCTCCTTCGTGAATGGCCCCGTCTCCGAGGCCCTCCGCATTCAATCGGGCGTTTACCCACGCGAGCCCCTCGCCTACATCCTTTACCCGTGGGTCGCTTTCTTCGGGTTTGATGACGTTTCCCTGCTCTTCCTGCACTCCTATATCATATTCCTCGTCGCTTCCCTGATGTTCTTTCTCGTCCCGAAACCTTCCAGGGAGATGGGTTTTGTCCTCTTCGGCATGTTCTTCTCTGTGCCCTACGTAAGGGCCTCCATTTCAACGCTTTCCAGCTCGCTCTTCCTCCTCCTTCTCTTCAAACTCCTCCTGGCCGTTGGATTGAACTTCACCTTCGTGAAGAACAGGGGCGTGGCGGTTTTTGAGGTGGTTGTTTTCGCGGCACTTACCGCGGCCACAGCTCTCCTATCCCCCGCGGCCCTTCTAGTTCCGGTGGCGTTCATAATAACCTATCCCAAGGGCTACAGGCGCAACTACCTCTATCTGCTCCTCACTACCGCATTCCTCCTTATTGAAAACCACTTCTTCGGCCTGCCCCTTCCGATGTGGAGAACCGCCGTCCCGGAAGTTCCGCTAAAAGAGTGTGCCGTTCCCCTCTCCCTCCTCATCTATGGATTGGGGGAGGCCCATAGGATGGGCATAGGAAGAAGGGGAGGAGTTGGCCAGACATGGTTCCTTGGATGGGCCACGCTCCTATTCGGCCTATTATACCTCATCCTCGAGCTTCCGTTCCTCCCTCTGGCCCTTGTGCTCTCTACCTTCGCCCTGAGGCTCGTGCTCCTCCCTAGTCGAACTTCACGGCCCCAATGACCGCTGGCTTCAGGTAGGGGCCTATGGCCTTGATGATGCCCGGTGCCTGCGTGTCCTTCTTGAGTATGAGGAGAGTCTCCATGAGGCCGAGCTCCTCCATCCTTACCACGTCCCTTGAGTGGCCCGTTTTGAGCAGGGCTTCCTCCACGCGCTCGCTGATGGTTCCCGCGATGAAGAGCTTGTCGTGGCCGTCGGTTATCCAGCGCCTTATCCTCTTGAGCTGCCTGTCGGAGAAGTGAACCTCAACTTCCCTCGCCCCGAACTCTACCTTCTCGACCCTCACTTCCACGGGGAGGTTGTCCACCCACCCGAAGTCCCTTATCATCTTCCTGACCGCTTTGTCCCCAAAGGTCTCTTTCAGGTAGTAGAGGGGCATGAGGGCGTCCTTCGGGCGCGGGGAGAAAATTCCAATATCAACGTAAACGCCGTAGCCGACCTTTCCAAGGTCCGTGAAGCGTCCCCGGTAGGTCTCTCCTTCCTCAATCGCCCTGAGCCTGTAGGGAACCTCTCCAAACTCCTGCCTCACGAGGTTCGCGCTCACCTCCTCGTCCTCGCCGCTGAGTGAGACCTTCACCCACTGCTTCTCCGTGATGGAGAGCTTCCAATCAACCTCAAGGTCGCCGATAAGGGCGCTGAGCTTTTTGTCAAGCTTCCTAAAACCGCTCCTGTCTCCGTAAACCTTCTCAAGAATAACAACTTCCATGGTCGCACACCCCTTCCATTCGATGGGTTGGGGTGGAGAAGAGGCCTTATAAAGCTGTTGGTTTAAGATTCCAGAAGAGTTTCAAAGCCCGAGCTCTTTCTCAAGCTCGGCTATTCTTCTCTTGAGCTCTTCCACGATCTCTCGATTGTCGTATTCCGTGAGCATGGCCCCGCATATCGGGCACTGGAACTCGTACTCCATGGCCTCGTCGAAGGTCAGCTTCGGGTGCCCCGGTGTCCCGCAGGTGTAGTATATCTCCCCTGTCTCCTCCTCGAGCATGCGCTTGAGGGTTTTGAGCTCCTCCATCTTCTTGGCCCTGAGGACTTCGGGGAGACGCTTCATCTCGAGACGCCAGTAGTAGTAATACCATCCGGTCTCCTTGTCCCTCAGCCTCTTGAAGTCGGCGAGCTTCTGGTCGTAGAGCATGTAGAGGACTTTCCTCACGGTGTTTACCCGAATCCCGGTGGCCTCCGCAAGCTCCTCATCGGTGGCCTCCTTTTTCTTTTCGAGAGCCTTGACTACCTCAACTGCCTCATCGCCACCCATGCCCTGCACGAGCTCAATGAACGCCTTTCGCATTTTCCTTTTTGCCATGGTGAAACCTCCACACTCCCTATTGTACCCTTAGAAGATTATTATCGCGCGACTCTGCCAGTAGAGTGCGTTTCAATTAGTATCTATGACCAACCAGATATATATAGGTTTTTGTTGCAAAAAGTGGTGTAATGTACAAAAAAGAACATCAATCGGTGAAGTACTCCTCGACGAGCTCCTTGGCGGAGGGCTTGTAGAGCTCAAGAATCTCGAGCTTCTCTATAACGTTGCCCTCCTTAACGCTGAGCTTAACTTTTCCACCGTAAACCTGAAGATCCAGAAGGCCGTATATGGCATCCTCCGCCTCGAGAGGGGTTTTAAACTTCATTATGAACTCTCCCTCATTCTCATCAATGAGCTTGACCCAGAACTCGTTCTTTCTCTTGAATGGACGCGTGACCTTTGGCTTGAACTTGTCAATGATGATTTCCAAGTGCTCCACCTCCAAGGGTATGCTGCTCCGGTTGTTTATCCATATGGGATTAAAAACTTTTAAGCCTTTTCTTTTTAATTTTACCCTGTGATGTTAACATGCTGACGCTGGCACTCTACAACTCGTACGATCCCAAAAGGCTTCACGAGGCCCACCTGAGGGCGATCGCGCGGGCGGCTCCCGTGGCATACGCCTTCGGCTTTCATCTGGCGCTGATTGGCTTTCCACTCTCCGGGAAGCCCCTCGACGTGGCGGAGGAAACCGCGAAGAACACTACCATAGGCGAAGGCGGGAGGTACCTCGTTGAGCTGGCAAGGAACAACCGCTTCCATCTCCTCGAGTTTCCAAAAAAAGGCTTTCCACCCCAGTTTGGACGGATAATAGCCACCACGAGGAAACCGGGGGCATCTAAGAGCATTGACTCACTTGAGCTCGCCCGCAGGGCCCTGAGGGGAGAGAGCTTCATGCTGGTGGTTGGGCTTGGACGCCACGGCCTACCGAAAGAGATATTTAAGATGGCTGACTATCACCTCGACATAACCGACGGCAGGGGCGTGAGCTTTGAGACGTGCACCGCCATCGGCGCCATCCCCACGAAGATTAAAACCCTGATGGAGGCGTTGAAATGGACGAAAAAATGAAGAAGGAGCTTAAGGAAACGGTCGCTTTCTTTGTGGTGGCCCTCGTGGTTGTTTTCGCGTTCCACACCGGGCTTAAGTTCGCGCTCCACACGGATTCCCCCCTCGTGATAGTCGTGAGTGGTTCCATGGAACCCGTTTTCTACAGGGGTGACGTGGTTCTCCTGAAGGGCGTGAAGCCTGAAGAGGTTGAAATCGGCGACGTTGTCGTTTACAACCGCCCCTACACGAAGTACCCCATAATCCACCGCGTCAGGGGTATAGAGGAGTACAACGGGGAGAGGTGCTTCGTAATACAGGGCGACAACAACTTCATCCACGACTTCTACCCAACGCCCGCGGGGGAGATAGACTGCGTGCCCGCCAGCGCGGTGGAGGCCAAGGCCCTCATGGTGTTCCCCAAAATCGGCTACATTCCGATGGAGATAAAGGAGAAGCTGGGCATGGGTTGAGTTTTTGATTTTTCCCTATTGTATCGGCCCTTCCCCTAAATGAGGGTGAAAGAAACTTTGCCCAGCAGGCTTTTTAGAAAAAGCTTGACCAATGAAACTTTGCTCTGCAAGCTTTTTAGAAAAGCTTGACCAAAAAACTCTCCCTTCTTTTTTTAACTAGCTTGTTGGAGGGGCGTATGCTCGCTCTGGAGGCAACTCCATGCGGGTTTACTCTCTAAACTCATTCGCAAATTGTGATTTCGAACTTTCTTTTTAGTGCCCTTGGGCACTATACTGTGAGGAAATCCTGCCAAATCAGCAGGTTAGGGAGTAAACCCGCTTAAAAACTTGCTTGTTAGAATCTCATACTCCTCTTCCGCCAGCGCTTTCGTAAGAAAGGGCTGTACTGGTGGGCCCGCGGGGATTCGAACCCCGGACCTCCGCCGTGTCAAGGCGACGTCATAACCAGTCTAGACCACGGGCCCAGCCCAAAGTGTGGTGGACCGGCCGGGATTTGAACCCGGGGCCTCCGCCTTGCCAAGGCGGCGCTCATACCAGGCTGAGCTACCGGCCCACCCGATTTCCTCACCACATCCTCTATAGGCCTTGAATCAATGTCCAAAGCCACACGAAGGAGGCTTTCGACCACACGGCTCACATTCGGCCATCTTTCCTTAGCAAGTGTCCACACGTGTGCGTCCAGAGTGAGGTTCACCCTCCTCCGGATCCGCCGAGGCCGTTTGCGAGCCTCCCCCACAGCACTTCCCCGTGTACGTACACCACCGGCTTCCTCCGCCGACGACAATAACACCACCTCAAATGACTTTATAAATTTTACGGTTAAAAACCCATCGCCAGAACAACCCTCAATCCTTAGCCTCCTCCCTCATGAGAAACAACTTTATTTGAGAATACAACTTTATTAATAATGTTCATCTTAAACAACCTTGGTGAATCTAATGAACCTTGAGTACTGGGTCGGGTACATAGTAGCAGGCGTAACAGTCGGAGTCACAATACACTTCCTCCAACTCCTAATGAACATATACAGCAGAATCGGAGTGGCAGAAGACAAAATAAACACCGACTTCGAAAAACGCTTCGACAGAATCGAAAAACGCTTTGACTCCATAGACCAACACCTCAAAGACATAGACCAAGACATAAGAGACCTAAAAGAAAGAACCGCCAAAGTAGAACAAAACCTCCAAGACCTACCCCAACAACTTATGACCCTAATCCAAAAAGAACTCGCAGACTTTGAGAAAAGACAAATTCAAGGAGGCCGAGAACAATGACTAAACTAACACCCGAAGAAGTCCAAAGAAGAAGAGAACTCACCGAAAAACTCCAAAAAGGAACACTCACCCCCGAAGAAGCTCAAGAACTCATAGAAATCCTTGAAAAAGAAAAGAAAATCGCCGAAGAAGAACGCGACTTCGCGGCACTCGTCGCAATATTCCTCCTCCTCGCACTCATCTCAATGTACCTAAACAAAAAACAATAAAACCTCAACCCTCCACCAGAACAACCCCCAACCGACAAACTTTTTAGGAACAACGCTAAAATCCAACGTAGGGGAAGAACCATGAGCACCAGGAAAAAAGAAGACGAAATCTTCGCAGGAATGATCGGCGGAGGAATACTCGGCGGAATCCTCGCCGGAGCACCCGGAGCCATAATAGGCGCCATCCTCGGAATCCTCATAACATCAACCGACAACGAAGACAAAAAGAACACCCCCACCCCAAGGTGAACCCCCTTGCAATTCGACTGGATCAGCACATCCGGCCTAATCGCAATCCTCCTTCTCGCACTCCACAAAACCCACCAAAAAACCACCCTCCGCCAAATCCCCCTAAAAACCGTAGCCACCTACTTCCTAACCTCCAACACCCTAATGGCCTCACTCCTCCTCATAAGCTACGGAATCTTCGGATGGCCACAAAACGTCATCAACGACCTCGGCCGATGGCCACTCCTATTCTCCGGAGCCGCACTCTTCAAAATCAGCTACGACACAATAAAAGACGAAATGCAAACCTAAAGAAAAAACCCGAAAAAAACCAAACTAACGCCTCCTACTTCTTACTCAGAGCATAAAGCAAACCCAGAAAAAATATTATCGCGAGTAGAGCATTAAAATCCTTCTGCTCTTCAGCAATCTTCTTCTCTTTCTCCAAAATCCTCGCAAGCTCAACAGCCTCCTCCCTGGTAATAGTACCCGCCTGAAGCTTTGTAGTCAACTCCCTACGCCGATAAATCTCCTCAGGAGTCAACTCAGTCAACGGGACTCACCCCCAATCATTTGCTTAAGAAGAGCATTCTCAAACTCCACAAGATTCCGATTAAACTCAGTCGGAAGCGAGTCCAAACGACTCTCAACCCTAGTTATTCTCTCAGACACATCACTCATCGTCTTCCTTATATCCTTGATATCACCTCGAATCTCTCGAAGATCACCATAAAGCTGCTGATTCCTAGACTCAACAACCCTCCACAAGAACACTAAAAGCGGAACCAAAACAACCCCAATAGTCGAAACAATAATCCCAATAAGCTGACCCAGCGAAAGCTGAACCACCGTATCCCCAACCATACAACCACCACAATAAAACATAAAGAAAACCACCTAAAAAACCTAACCCTCCACAGGAACAACCTCAAGACTTGTTAGAAGACTTTGCTTTTTTGACTTCAATGATCTCGATGATGAGTGTGTCCCCCTCTTTTGCACCAATCGAACTTCTTATGCTGGCAGGGATAAGTACTCTCCCAAATTTATCTAATTTGACCGGAATTCTTGCAAGACTACGCTCACTCATGTGAACCCCCCAATCATCATTTGTCAGATTTGCATATAAACCTTACCTTTTCCTGCCATATATTGCCATATTTTACCATGTTCTTGAACGGAAGACGGCAGAACTCACCAGAAAGTATATATATCTTGCCAATATTTGGCAAATTTGAGCAATATTTGGCAGGTGATACCAATGGAATGGAAGGACTGGAACACCTTTCCAGATGTGGACTCGACGGTTGTGAAGGCTTTGCGAACTTTAGTTTTTAACGAGGTTATGCGAAAAAAGCAGATTATACGTCCCATAGACGCCAGAGAGTATCCTCGCCGTGTTAAGGATGGCCTCACCCTGATTGGAGCAAGAATCATCTGGTTCTTCGTTCAGAACAGCAACGAATGGACACCTCTAGGAAGAGTTCGGCATTACTTAATCAACAAATACGGCTACGCTCCAACGACGGTAGACGGTTCTGGAATGATGGTCATAAGAACTCTTTGCGAAGAGGACGAGGAACTAATCAGACTCAAACCAGATCTGTATTATCAGGCGATAGAGGTCATAGAGAATGAGGAAACTGCCGAAGAACTCTCCGAGAGATTCCCTATTCTTGACTTAGAGTTCTATGCAAGATGGCTAGATGAGCATGAAAACCATAGAACAGTTCCTTCAACTCACAACCACGATTCTGAGGAAGATGAGGACTCAGAGCCTTCTGTTGAGCTTGTTTTGAGGAATGGGTCTCGTGTTCGGATTGTTCTGGAGGTCGTCGTCAAGAACGTTCGTTTTGAGGTGGTCTGAATGCGCGTCGTCTCGGTGTTTGAGTTGAGGGGACTTCCCCTCGAGGAGGCCATGAAGAAGCTCAGGGAAGCCGAGTGGGTCCTAGACGAGGACTGTCTACTCTACCCCGCCGACCTGTACAGGGAATTCATCCCCGCCAGCAACTGGAGAAATCTCCCGAAACGGGAGAAAACAGCTTCACACCCTAAGAATTCTCCCATCAAACACCATGTGGTGAGAGCATGACCTTATCCCATGAATCCACCCTAACAAGACCCCCAGTAAAACCAAACCGCCGAAAATTCCTCACCAGGGAGGAGTTTGAGGCGCTCAGGCGCGTTATTCCAGAACTCCCCGCCCTCAGAGTTCTGGAATGGGATGACAGAATGCTAGTGGAGTGGAAGAAGTACAAGGGCATGCGTCCGGATGGCGGGCTCCTCCGCGTGGTGGGGAAGCGGAGGAAAAAACTCATAGTGTACCTTCCACGGCGCGAGTTCCACGCGGGCTGGAGTTGCAACAACTACGCGTACCACTACATTGCCTTCGGCGGCGAGGAGGGTGGAGTGCTGATTTTCTTTGTTTTATGGATCCTTCACCGTGAGTGTGGCTCGGAAAGGGTTCCTGTGCGGTTTGAGGACCGTGTCTGGCTCTACCGCTATCGAGTTGGTGAAACTGTCGAAGAAACCGAGCTCTAAGGTGGTGGTTTGGAATGGCACTCGTGATTGAATACGTGAACCTACTCGAATTGAGCAAGGTTAAGAACGCACTTGAAACCATTGAAGACCTCAGGAAAATAACCCCCGTCGAGGTCGTAAGCATCGAAACGGAAGAGAACACGGTAAAACTCACGCTTAAAGTGCCAAACAAGCACGTGAACCTCGCGAAAGAGAAATTCCCCAACGCGGTGGTGGTAGCATGACGGAATGGGTGGTTTTTAGGTATCGGTTCAACGAGACTACAAAGTGCTGGGAGTATGACGGAGTGACGATCTTCGGTTCCGATGAGCTACTTCTAAACTATCTCCGCTCGCAGGCACACGTTGGCAGCGTTCTACCTTACCGGTACGAAATCACGACCATGCTCCGTCCAGAAAGGAGGGATACCGAATGACCAGCGACGGCGACAGGCGGAACCTAATCACAACCAACAGGGATCTACGGAGAATGAGGAGAAGGACCATAAGCGCCATCTTCAACCATCTCCACGGTTTTGCCGCACACGAAGAGTTCTCAGACCTCGTTCAAGAAGCAAAAGAAAAGTACGGCATCACAAGGATCGGCGTTTTTGATGTGGACATGCTCATCTGGGACTTCAAGAACGGCCTTCCGATAGCGCTCCTCGAAGTCAAAAACCGCCACCAGCTCCAAGAAGACAACGAGTACGCTATCTTTGATGAACCACAGTACACCTTCCTCGAGGACCTCGGCAACTACCTCGGCGTTCCCGTCTTCTACGTGGTCAAGACGCGGGTGAAGTGGCTCGTCTGGAAGGTCGAGAGAGGCCTCGCCGTGAGGAGAAAACTCGCCGACGGGAGGAAGATAGTTCTCTTACCGCTCGACAAGGCCGCACGATACAACCACGGCGAGATGGTCCACAGGTTCTTGAAGAGGTTAATGGAGAGGTGAAGAGAATGGACGGCTACTTCTTTTCCGACTTTTCAGGCTTCAACAGGCCGTTTATCACCATCGTCAGCGTGCTAAACAAGTATCCAACTATCGTGCCCAAGAGGAAGGAAACCCCTTCACTGCTCAGCACTTGCTTCAGGGACAAAAGGGATATTATGAAGAGGACGCCACCAATCAAAACAGTTACTCCGAGCGCAACATTTATCCAGTCCCGGTGTTTCCTCAGCTCAAGGTCCCTCTCCAGTGGAAACATACTCTTCTTATATTCCAGATACTTATCAACGACGCGCTCAATGCCATTGATAACAACCTCAAGCTGTTTAATCGCTATATCAGAATTTTCATTGGAAGCCTTCTCCACCTCTTTGTCCGCCATATTCAGGATCTCCTCAACATCCTTCTCGAGATCACTTTCGGCCATTCTACCACCTGACGCTCTTTCGGTTTTTGCGGACTTAACCCTTTCGGAGGTGATGAGTTATGGACTGGGTGTTCTTCCTCTTCGGCTTTATGCTCGGGAGCATGATGGGGATCTCCTTTGGGATCCTGCTCAGGGACGAGATGCGGAGGTCCTGACCATGCTTTCTTTTCTTTGCAAAAATCTTTCAAAATCATGCGGGGGGTGAGAGAATGAGTGAGAGAGAGGGTGAGGTTTCAACAAATGTTGAACCTGTTGAAAAGGTGGAAATGTCTAATGAAGAAATCTCAGGCGTTGAAAATGAAATTCAACGGAATTCAACTAATTCAACCGAAATTCAACAATTTTCAACGATCATCCAGAAAGCGTTTAATCTTCGTGGACCATCTGAGTCATTACCTTATTTTGTCCTATGGAGGCATGGGAGACTAAGCTTAGCAAAGCTGAAAGAACTAATGGAAGAATACAACAACCGCCTACCAAGACCTTACTCTTCTAACTCCCTCAAAGCGGCTCTATCGGTTCTCCGCCGGGACAAGACTAATGTCCTCGAAGTCAAAGATAAGGAGCTTGGCATTACATATTATGAGCTGAAGCCTGAGGCCATAGAGGAAATCCTGAACGTTCTTCAGATAGAGGCGAAGCTTAAGGAGCTGGAGGAGGCGAAGGCTAAGGACCACGAGGACTTGGTGGATCTTGCCCGTAAGTTCTTTAGAGAGTTCTACAGAGAGAGGGTTGCGGAGGTGTTGGTTAATTCGAGGGATCGGTTTATTGTTGTTGACTGGGTGGAGCTTGATTCTCTCGTGCCTCGGCTGGCTGAGGCCGTTGTTGAGCGTCCTGTTGTTGCTATTAAGGCCTTCAACGATGCCTTGAGGCGGTTCATTGAGGAGGATTTAATGGTTGAGTTTGGGGGTGAGTCTGTTCATTTTGTGAATCTTTTGGATGCGTTGCGGCCTGGGGATATTAGGGCAGAGCATGTTGGCAAGTTGGTGGAAGTTAAGGGCCTTGTTGCTGGGGTGAGTAATGTCCGGTCGTTTTACAGGAAGGCGGTGTTCGTGTGTTTGGAGTGTGGTACGAGGATGGCGAGGTTGCAGCAGCCTTTGAAGCCTCTGGTGAGGCCGAAGAGGTGTGAGGCCTGTGGCTCTAGAAACGTTGAACTGCTCGAGGAGGAGAGTGATAAGCTGGATTTCCAGTTTTTCAAGGTGCAGGATTCGCCTGAGGACTCTGAGGGTGGGGAGCCGTCGGAGAGGCTGGCTTATGTGATTGGTCCTCAGGCTGGGATTTTGAAGGGGGGTATGAGGGTCAGGTTGAGCGCCATCGTTAGGGAGCGTGTTTACAAGAAGGATGACCTTCCGGTCTATGAGCGGGTTTTGGAGGTGAATCATGTGGAGGTCCTGGACAAGGCCATGTCGGTTGAGGAGCTGAGCGAGGAGGATTTGAGGAGGGTCAAGGAGCTGGCGAGGATGCATGGGGATAAGTTGCCTTACGTGGTGGCTTCTTCGATTGCTCCGAATCTTTACGGTCTGGAGAGGGAGAAGCTTGGTGCGGCCGTGTCTATTGTTGGTGGTGTTCCGACTCAGGCGAAGCCGAGGGGTCATATTCACCTCTTGCTCGTTGGCGATCCTGGGTGTGGTAAGACTGAGCTGTTGAGGGCCGTGGAGAGGGTTGCGCCTAAGGCGATCTTTGCTTCTGGTCCTGGGTCGAGTGGTGTTGGCCTTACGGCAACGGTTAGGAGGAATGAGGTCTCTAAGGGGGATTGGATGATTGTTGGCGGTGCGTTGGTCCTGGCGAGTGGGGGAGTGTGCCTTATTGATGAGCTGGAGAAGATGAAGGAGGATGAGAGAAAGGCGTTGCATACGGCCATGGAGCAACAGCTTATCCCGATCAATAAGGCCGGGATCAATGTGGTCCTCAAGATTGACACGACGATCATGGCGACTGCTAACCCGAAGGGTGGGAAGTTTGACAGGAATAAGACTGTCATCGAGCAGATTGACTTTCCGCCGACGCTCCTTAATCGTTTTGACTTGGCTTTTGTGGTCCTGGACGATTACCAGGAGGGGGATGATGTCCTGGACTATGTGATGGAGGTGAACGATGCGGGAGCATCAGGTCCTGTACCTGAGGACCTGCTGAGGAAGTTCTTTGTTTACGCGAGGAGTCTGAGGCCGAGGTTTTCAGCGGAGGCTAAGGAGGCCATTAAGACCGGCTTCAAGGAGCTGAGGGGGAAGTATAGGAGCGGAAAAATCGCGCTGAACCTGCGTTATTTCAACGGTCTTATGAGGATTGCGGAGGCCTTTGCTAAGCTTCGTTTGAGTGAGACGGTGGAGCCGGTTGATGTTGAGAGGGCCGTTAATCTCTTTGAGTCTTCGATCAGGATGATTGCCTATGATCCTGAGACGGAGGAGTATGATTTGGCTATCCTCGAGGTTGGCGTGCCGAGTGATGTGCTGGACCTTCGGGAGAAGGTGGTTGATTTTCTGAGGGAAGCCTCTTCTTGGTTCCCGAATGGGATTCCTTGGGGGACTGTGGTGGAGGCTATGGTCGAGAAGGGCTATCCGAAGGAGAAGGTTGTGCAGGTCCTCCTGGACCTTATGACTCATGGGAGAGTTGCGGAGGTTGAGGCTAATAGATTGAAGTTGGCGGGGTGATCTCCCGTTTCGGGAGATTTCTCCATTTTTCGGGTTCAGTGCTTAAATCACCCGGGTGAAAATGGGTGATTGAGGGGGATTCACCCGGTGAAATTTGGGGATTTTGGGTGAAAGCGGTGATTCACCCAGACTCCCTGGGTGAAAAAGGGTGAACCCCAAAAATCCCCCGGTGAAATTGGGGGATTTTGGTGGTGAGACCGGTGGGTGATGGCGAGAAGAAGTACTACATCTGTTTGAGGTGCGGCCATAGGTTCTGGAGCAAGGCCAAGAAGCCTCAGTGTAGCGTCTGCAGGTCTAAGAGGGTCATGCTTTACGAGGACTTCCTTAAGCTTCCTGAAGAGGAGAAGCAGAAGCTTCTTGGAGGTTTTAAGGTTCAGCAGGTACCTGGGGATGAGAAGGGTGAAGGGGTGAAATTGGGTGATTCACCCGGTGAAAGTGGGGGATTGGAGGGTGATTCCAAGGTGATTTCGGGTGAAGTTGAGGTGAATCCCCCTAAATCCCCGGGTGAAACTGGGGGAAATGGGGTGAAAAAGGGGGATTCCCCTAAAATCACCCAAAGTCCCCCGGTGAAAAAGGGTGATTCACCCAGAGTCCCCCGGGTGAAATCGGGGGATAAGAAGGGGGAGAGGGTGAAGGGTGAAAGGGTGAAGCGGTTGTCTCTGCCGAGGCCTAAGCTGTCGTGGAAGGTTTACGCTATCGGCATTGGCTTGGCTTTTGCGTACTATCTCTATAAGGTTGGCTGGTTTGATGAGCTGTTCAGGCACTTGAAGAGTCTTGGAGCGTTGAAGGACGCCAAGAAGGGTGAGAAGGATAAGCCGGTCGTCCGGTCGAGTCCTGTTCTGGGTAAGATTGAGCAGAACCTGAGGAGGGGTTGAAGATGTTTGATAAGGCGAAGCTGGCCATGGCCATGATGAGTCCTGGAATGCAGGCCAAGGTGGGGAAGCTTTCGGGCTGGGTTGATTCTCTTCTCGAGGCCTTGGATGAGACGGATGTTAAGCCTCCAGTCGAGAAGGTTGAAAGCCAGGAGGACCTTGGCCTCGTCCTGGTCGAGCTGCTGAAGAAGGCCAAGGTGGAGCGGGTTGAGAACGGGAACATGCTGGTGATCGAGCTGGGGAAGAAGAGGAAGCTTGGGTTGGTTGCGGCCTTCAAGGTGGTCGAGGATGAGTGAGGAAGTGGTTCAGAATCAGGTGGGTGAGGACCTCCTTGAGAAGGACATAACCTCTCTCGTGGAGGACGTTGATCGTGTGCTTGAGGCTGGTCCTGAGGAGGCCGAGAGCGAGGAGCTTGAGGAGGTCGTTGAGTCGGGTGGCCTGATGACGGAAGAGGAGTTCAACGCGAGGATTGATGAGTTCCAGGAGAAGGACCACAGTCTCACGATCTTTGCCAATTTTTACGTGAAGAACCTTGAGAGGAAGGCGAGGGAGCAGGGGTTGGACGTGGACTTCTCCCTGTGGTGGGATGTTGGCCGGCCTTCGTTCAACGCCGGCCTTTGGTACATGGAGAAGGTTGAGGGTCAGAGCCTCCAGGTGAGTGGGAAGTTCGGCCTTCTGGTCGGCGCTGGGAGTTTGCTTCTCCTTACGTGGATGTACAGGAGTGCTTTGAAGAGGAAGGGTAAGGAGAAGGTTGAGAAGGGTCCGGCTGCCGGGGGTGATAATGGGACGGGTGAGTCTGAGAAGCCGGTTAAGACTGAGACGGAGGCCTTGAGGGAGAAGGCTAAGCCGAAGGAGCCTGAGCCTCCCAAGAGTGAACTTTTAGCGAAGATTAACAAGAACCTTGGTTCTTGATTTCTCTTTTTGGAGGTGGGATCGTGGCGATCCTGGACGTTGAACTTCCACCATGGTCAATTGACCTGATCTACGGGAACACGGGGAGCGGGAAGAGCTTTTTCGCAGGGTGGCTTATTGAGCAGGCTTATGAGAGGGGTCGAAGGTTCATCGTGCTGGACACGAAGGTTAAGAATCACCTCGGCCTTGTTACCCTTCCTGGGGTTAAGCTACTCAAGGTGAAGGTGGGTGCGAGGTACAACTGGAGGAAGCTGCTTGATTTTGATCAGGTCCTCGTGGTCCCGACGAGGGGGACGATCAGCAGGATCGGCGTGGATGGCCTTGTGGAGCAGTACTATAAGCCTCTTCTTGACGAGCTGTTTCGGCGGGATCGGGATAGGATTATTGTGGTGGAGGAGGCTCATAGGTATAATCCGTCCTCGAGGAGGCCGGGGAAGGAGTTGGAGCAGTTGTTTAGGGAGGGTCGTGATGGGAGGCTCTACACGGTGGCGATCACTCAGAGCATAGCCGACTTCCCGAAGCTTCTTTTCCGTCAGGCGCAGAGGCATTTTATCTTCCAGCACTACGTTCCGAACGACATCATCTACCTTAATAGAATGATTCCGGGGTTTTCGGAGCTGAACGATCAGTTGAGGAAGCATGATCTGGTGGAGTTTGTTCCGCCAGAGCGGGTGAGGGTGATCAAGCGCGAATTGGTCATCAGGAGGACGAGGCACTACGGGTGATTCTATGGCGAGGCTTTACTTGTTTGATGATAAGAGAAGCATCTTCCATGCTATGCTGGGATTTCTCACGGCCTTCCTGCTCCAGTTTTCTCTCATAGTCATCTTGGCTTACGTGTTTTATCAGGTGCGGGAGAGAGAAAACCCGGTTGCGACTGTGGGGGACGTGGTGGAGTTCCTTATTGGCTACGTTTACGGCTTGGTTTTCCTGGTCTGGCTGGCGTTAGGGTTTTATATTTGAAGGAGAGAATGGGTTCTGGTGAGATCTGTGGGAGCTACTAAGGGAGAGATTGTGGTTGAGGTTCCCGATGGTATGAGCCTCGACGAGGTTAGGAAGCTGGTTAGGGAGGCAGTTCTTCGCTACCTCAGGAAGAAAGGCCTTAGCGAGGAGGAGTTGAAGAAAATCCGCGTGAGGGTTGAGGTGGAAGGATGAGGGTCAGAATCAGGGTTTACGGTGCTTCTGTCTCTGAGGGAGAGCTTAAGCGTGAGTTAAGGAGGATGCTGAAGGTTAGGGGAACCGCTGAAAAGTTGTATAAACTTCTTTCGGAGGAGGAGCTGAATGAAATCGAGAGGGAGGTCAAAAAGAGGAGGTTCTCGCTCAGGGACTTCGGGGATATTGATTGACACCAGTGTCCTCATTGAGATTTACAGGGAAAGGAAGCTTGAGGAGCATGCTGGTTCTGTTATTTCAGTGATAACTCTCTTTGAGTTTATACGAGGGATAAGAAGCGAGAGAAAGCGCGTGGCCGTCTTAAGGGGATTGGAGAGCATTTTCAGGGTTGAGCATCTGGATGATCTCACTCTTCTGATGGCATCAAAAATTTACAGGGAGCTTAAAAGGAGGGGTACTCCAATAGAAGATGCTGACCTCTTAATAGGTGCAACTGCCATAGCTAAAGGGTACAAGGTTTGGACGAAAAATAAAAGGCATTTTAAGCGTCTTGAGGAGTTTGGGTTGAAGTTTTGGAGGTGAGGCTAGTGGGAGTGTATATTGATAGGGAGGCGCGGGAGATCGTGTCGAGGGTTCGTGAGAGGCTGGCGAGAGAGCTTGGTGTTTCTCCGCGGGATGTGTCAGTGAGCATGGTGATTAAGCATCTCTACCACAGGAGCTACAAGGTGGAGAAAGCGGTTTAACCTGCCTGTTTTTCCTGTTTCTGGAGTTTTCTTCATTTTTCTGGTTCAGTGCTTAAAAGTCGTGGAGTCATATTCTCTGTCGAGGCCGTTAGGCCTCAAAAAAAGTGCGAGAGGTGGTAGGCATGGATTGGAAGAGGATATTCACGGAAGACTTCCTGATGGATATGATTGCCTTGTGGGTTGGTCTCTTCATCTGGGAGAAGTGGATTAAGAAGATGCTGAAGGTCTGAAAGCGTGGAAGTACAATCAGGAGGTGAGAAACTTGTATAAGGTGAAAGAAACCCTTGATGACGTTCTTAATCTCACGGTTAAGAGCGTGGACATACCCCGCAACGGGGTTATTGACTCAATAGCGCTTCTCGCCAACCTCACGCTTAGCAATGCTGGAGCTTCAGCCGCCAACCTCACTTATGATGATGTTCTAAAGGCTATAAACGAGATTAGGGTCGTTTCTAACGGTAACGTGGTTCACTATGCGCTGAAGGGACAGGATATCGCTTACATGAACATTTACGACACTCACGGGAAGGCGCTTGACCTGTCCGGAACTGTGAGCGTTCCGGCTGGGGGTTCTACGAGCGTTAGCTTCCTCATAATCCTCGACGCTGGGAAGATTCACGCACTCATAAAAGACCAGTTGCAGGCTAAGGTTGAATGGAACACTTCAATAGCCACCGATGTAACCCTTAGCGACGCTGAGGTTAAGATAACTCTCGATAAGGAGGTTTACGAGAGCGGAGAAGAGTATGTTATGACCTACGCCGGCGCTGAGTGGGGTGAGATATTCATCGAGGAGCCGAAGGTTTACGCTATCGAGAAGAGCTTTAACGCACTTGGAGAGCTTACGGAAGTCTTTGAGCTTCCGGTGGGTTCAGTCCTTAAGAGAGCGCTTCTTGTCTTCTACGACGACACCGGAGCGAGAGCTGACATTGTGGATAAGTATGCGCTTGTTAGGACGAGGCCGGCACGCATACAGCTTTACAAGATTGACTACAACACTTCGAGAGAGCTTGACAAGGTGCAGTATAAGCTTAGTTCCGTTCCCACCGGAATGACCATGTTTGACTACGACATGGAGATTTGGCCGGGTGGCCTTGACATGAGGGACATGCCGAGTGGAACTTTCAAGATTGCGCTTAAGACCACCGCAAGCGGTAAGGTTCGCTACATAAGCCATGAGGTTGTTCCTCAGCTGATAAGCCTTTGAAGGCTTTTCATCTCTTTTACTTTGCTTAAATCAGCCGGTTAAAATCAGTTTTGCTTAAATAAGGTCGTGAGGTGGGTTAAATGGCGTGGAGTTGGAAAGAGTATTATGAGAAGAAGAAAGCGCTTGAAGCTAAGCTAAAATCACTCAATCCTGGACAGTCGGGGTATTGGCAAACGATGCGGGAACTTCAGGAGCTGGAGAGGCAGGCGAACGCACAGCGTTATTCTGAAGGGATGAAGAGGAACGAAACACAGCTTAAGAGGTATGGGGACGCTTATAAGGTGGTTTACGAGCGTAATAAGGCGCTTTATGAGAAACAGTGGGGGAAAGCAGTTACGGTGGCGAAGCCACGGGAGATTGAGAAGAACACGGGGATTAAGACGGTTCCAAAACCGGCACCTAAGCCGATTCCTAAGCCTATCGGAATGCCTAACCCGAACATACCTAAGCCGATTCTAAAACCACAGCCGGATGTGGTAGTTAAGCCGAAGCCTATGCCAAAGCCGGAGGTCGAGAAGAAGCCGGTTCCTAAGACGGTTCAGGCTACGAGCACGAAGCAGGAGATTGACGTTAAAAAGCTGATTCTCTACGGTGCGGGGTTGTATCTTCTCATAAGGGTTCTAAGAGGGTGAGGAGAATGGCGGTTCCAGCTTTTGCTATGGCTTACAAGGAGAAGGATGACATTATAAGGCTTATAGCTTACGCTTTCGTTGGCATTGCGGTTCTCTACATGCTGTATAAGCTGTTCGGAGCGTTCCGGAGCCTTGGGGAGAAGATAGAGAAGACGCTTCAGGGAGTGAAAGAGGGACTTAATGAGGTTGCAGAATACGGGGTAACTAAGCCTGTTACTCCGGAGGACACGAAGGCTATTATCGAGAAGAGAGCTTCAAAGGAGCCGGAGAAGCCTTATCTTGTCGAGAAGAGCATTTATGAGGGTCTTAAGGAGCAGGGGAAGGAACTTCCGAAGAACGTTAAGCCGTATAGCTTGAAGGGGAGCATTGAGAAGGCGCCGATTAAGACGGAGAGGAAAACAACGCCTGCAATCGGTTCTAAGTTGGGTTTGTGGACTACAAAGAAGGAGGAGCCGGTTAAAATTGAAAAGCCGGTTAAGAGCGAGAGCGAGAAGCTTAGGGAGGAGATAATGAAGTTTAAGCATGCGAGGGGTGAGAAACTGAAAGATTACCACCATACTCTCCCCTTATCCCCACCAGCTTACATGAGGTGATAACATGAAGTTGGACAGGGAGACAGTCTTTCAGGCTTTTATCCTCTTCATTTTGTGGGTGGCTTTTCAGGTCGAGTTTAAGAAGTTCCTCGACAGGGTGAGGTGAAAGTCATGATAGAATACGAACTCCTCAGTGCTGGAGCCACGGCGGTAATCACCGCTCTCCTAACGGCGGTGGCAACTTCGAAGGCTAACGAGCGGGTGTTAAAGAACATCATGGAGAGGATGGAGGACATGGAGGAGAGGATTTACAATCATGAGAACCGGCTTTCCCGGCTTGAAGGCCGGATTGTTGGGAGTGTGATAAAATGAGTAGGAAACCCCGGTATAAATACCTTGGAAAGCGGGTTAAAGACCGGGGAAAGAATGGGTTAGATTCAGCGAGTGAGTTTTACGACATGATTAAAGCGATTATGAGGGATTACAAGGCTGGACGGATTACGGGGAGGATGGCGAGGGGTAGGCTTCTCTTACTTTATCGCCTCAGCTTCAAAAAGAACAACTCGAAGATTCAGCACTTGCAGAATTCAACGCTCCAGAGGATTAGGAGAGCGATAAAGAAGGCCATGAGCGAGGTTAAGGGGTGAGGCGCATGGTAGGGGTTAATCTAATTGACTTCCGGAGGACTGAAGCGGGGACGAAGCCGAAGGGGATACGGCTTGAGAAGCCGGTTAAGCGGGAAGATGGAGTTAAAACACTCGAAGAGGGGGTTAAAGTGCAATCGGTTGATGTTTCGGGACTTTTGAACCTCTTAAAGCTTTTTGCACTCGTAGTGTTCGCCATAGTTCTCGCTGGACTCTTCATTGAAGGGGTGAGGAAGAGATGACGGAAGAGATAGTTAATGCTTATTTTGAGCCGGCAGATAATGCTGTAATCGAGCTAACGGACACGGAGCGGTCAGTAACTTATGATTTTGGCACTCCGGTAAGGCTAACGGCGGTTTCAATATCTCATGGGAACGATGATTACATTACCGTGAGCCTTTACAAGTTCGGGGATACTAAGCCGTTCTGGTCGGCAAAGTTCTACAAAGGCCTAAACGGTCAGGTTTTCATCCAGCCAATCCCTAAAACTGCCGTTAGAAAAATTGTGGTAAAAGCGGAGCCGGGAGGAACCTTAACCTCAATAGATGACCCTGTTATTGTGAACATTAGTTACATCTAAAGGTGAGAAGCATGCCAATAACGTTAATCTTCGTAGGTGGGAAACTGAGCGAGGAGAAGACCATCGAGGCCGAAATCCTTGAAGGATTGTTCGAGACACAAAGCACAGCGCACAGGTCACTAAATGTTGGGGGAATACTAATAGAAAGTGGTGTAAATTGGGGACTAGGACTCCCCGAAATGGATGAATTGAGAGAACCCAGTATAACTCTCTCTACCGTTTATGGTGGAGGAGTCGCTATTTTGGGAGGAGCAACACAAATTAGTTGAGGGGGGGTGAGGTAAATGGCGTTAGATGTGGCCTTTGTTAAGTATATGAATGAGGCAATAAGCAACGCCTATTTGACTTTTCCACAGAGAATAACGAACCTGTTTCCGATAGACCTCTATGTGAAGTTGAAGATAGCGAACCAAGGAAACCAGTTATGGCATTTCAAGGATGACGGAAGCGGACGGTATGTTTCGGATACTGAATTCAACTTAGGATTGCTTTCGGCGAACTCTTCATTAGACGCTACGGTTCCAATTGAGGGAACGCTACCGTCCGAAACCTCAAAAGACCAAATCCAGATGACAGTAGAACTATACACCGACAGCGCTTATACTAAACTATACGCCAGCCAGAGTATTTTTGTGAATGTGCACATGTATATCCAGCAGAGCGACGGATTATGGGGGAGTGCAACACTTGCCGAAAATCAGGTCGTGTATAAAAAGTGGACTCAAACTTTCGGGAGCGTTACAAAGTCGTTCACAAATAAAGGACAAATTGGGAGCGTTTCATACGTTAATACAGTAGATGGGTTATACCTCTATTTCTGGGGAGCGTCTAACACGCTCAATGATTATTACCTCGGAGTAAGGGATGCCGATAGCGTGCTGGGAGTATATCCTGGGATTGAAGGGGGATATATTTCCGGAGACTCTCCGAACTGGAGGGGTTACATCCAGCTGAAGGATTACGACGGGAGTAATCCGGTGAACTTCCAGAATAAGTTTGTGGCGTTCACGTCAAAGAATGAGTTTGGGGACAATAATGTTACTGCGGGACTGTTCGCAAACACTATTACAATGTCGGCTGGGTCGTCGTTTAAGTTCGTGATAAATGCGCTGGACGCTTGGGTTGGCACGGAGAGGACGAGTTACACCGGCGCAACTACTCAGCATCTCAATATTGGGGATATAGTTATATTTCATCCTCTCCCGTGAAACTTCTCTTTTTTCTTAAAATCAGCGGAGGGGTTTAAATGGCGTCGAGAGTTAATCTTAAGAGCAAAAAGACGAAGGTAAATACGGTGAGAAAAATGGCCACAAATATCAAGTTTAGGTTCCTCTCGGGTGAGGAAGTGGCAACCGATCTTATCACTGCAATAGCCAATAAAATCCATGAAAAGCCGGAGGACGTAGCGTGGTTTATCGAAGTCAAAACCATAATGGATAAACTTGGAACCGGCGAGTTCTCCAGGAATTCAAAGCCTGAGCCTCTAAAAACTTCAAAGAGCGTTCAGGCGATAATGAGTGAGGTTAAGAAGTCATACAAGAAGTTTAAGCGGATTGAGGCTAAAATGAAGAAGGCCGGACTGGTGTGATCCATGCCGAGGGGTAAAATCAGGACGGTATTTGACACGTCTATTTTAGTGAGTGCTCTTAAATCCCGCTCACCCTCAAGGAGTCCGGCATGGTTCTGCCTCACGTGCCTTAAGGAGAAGTTCCTTGAGAACTACGTTTCCAGCGAGATTATTGAAGAAATGAAGTTTACTCTGGCTGTAATTGCTGTGGAAGTGGCTTCAAAAAATAATCGGAAGGGTGTTTTGGCTCTCGCGGATGAACTCATTAGGGTCATACACCTAAATTCAACGAAGATCAAGCCTAAGGTGGACTTCTCAAAGGATTCCTCGGTGATTCGGATTATTAAGGATGAGTCCGATGTTAAGTTTCTTAACGTTCTCTACTCTGCAAAGGCGAAGTTTCTCCTTACTCAGAATACCAGCCACTTTGGGAATTTTGTAATATCTGAGGGTAAAACTGGAAAGGCAAAGATACGGCAACATTACTTCAATATCATGACTGCGAGAGAATTCCAAAGTTACCTAAGTTTGGCACATCCAAAGATCGCAGAAAAGTGTAAGAAAAAGAGGAAAAAGGCTTAGCTGAGGAAGGCAAACATGCCTTTCTCCATCAGCTTCTTATATTCTTTTACCGCACCCTCTAATGCTTGCTTAATGTTCACGTAGTTTTGCCATGCTCCCTTCTCGTCATTCCTCGACTGGATGAAGTTTATCATTGTCCTATTCCCTTTAAGCTCGTAGAATGCCTTGTTAAAGAACCAGTCCCTAATGTTGCTCGCTCCCGCTTTCTCTTTTGATGCATTCTTTAAGAACCGCATGTTGGAAGTCCGGAGAGGCATATCCTTGAACAAGTCCTTGTTTTTGAGTAGCTCATCCCCCAGCCATTTAGGCATGATGGCGAAAAACCCTTTCTTCTTCCCTTTCCCATACTTCGTAATATCAAAGGCTACAACGTCCCCAAAGTCCTCATACTTCTTAACCGTCCCTGCTCCAATGTCCCGGAGTAGGTTTAGGATTTGTGAGGCTCTTCCCCCTGTATAAATCAGCGTGAGGTAGAGGTAATAACGGTAGTCCTTTTCCTTTTCGAGGTTCTCTATTATCGCTTTCATGGTTTTCTCGTCGGCGGGTTTTCCCTCCATTTTGGGGGAACTCTTAACCTTTACCTGTCGGTTCATGGCCTGAATCTCTGCCATGTCAATCTCTTTATACTTGAAGTCGAGGAGGAACTTAAAGAACTTCTTTAAGCCTTTCACTTGGCTGTCTGGGATGTGGTCAATGCTGAGAAAGTCAATGGCTTCGTTGATTTTGTGGTTTTTGAAGAAGCGGTTTAGGCCGTTCCAATAATCCTTAAATCTCGCTTTGCTTAGCTTCCCTTCTTTTACTTGTTTGTCCATGTAGACTTTGAATTCTTCTTTATATTTTCTCCAGAGCTCGTTAAGGTAGGCCGAACGTTCACTTTTGTGCTTTTTAGTTGTCAAAGCCTCTTCTGTAAAAACGTTATGGGGTGGCTCGTTTTCGAGAACTGCTGTTTGTGAGGTGTCCACTTCTCCATTGCAATGGTTACGCCTTGCCAAGGCGGCGCTCATACCAGGCTGAGCTACCGGCCCACCCGATGCGTGCCGTATTCACCTTCTTCGGTTGCTTTATAAATTTTTCGGTTGGGTGAGGAGGTGGGAGCCTTTCCCCAGAAACCCTTATTAGCCCCGGGAACGTAGGAAAAATCATGAAAAGCGTGAGGGTTAAGGTGCTGTCATTCAGATGTCCCCTTCGCGCTCTCCCCCGCTGGAGGGAGGCCAGAGCGTGCGTGGAGCACGGTCACCTGGTCGTGAGGTTCCTTCTGAGGGGAGCACCCGTGGGGGAGCTTTGCCTCCCGCTGAGGACACTTTCGGACGTCTCCAATCTTCCTTTCCTGCCGCCCGGCTCCGCCGCCCTGCGCTTCTCGCTTCCGGCTGGCGAGCACGTTTTGGCCTTGAGGGTTGGCAAAAATCCTTTGATATACAGCGTGGAAGAGTACGAGTACCTCCTTCACTTGATATTCTCCGCGGCCCTTGGCGGCGTTTCCCTTGGTCTATCGCGGGAGGGAAAGGTCTACGAGCGGGCCTCTATTAAGCTCATGCCCGGGGAGCTCATCCTCATTGGGAGCGAGCCGGTTTACGTGAGGCACCTGGATAACAGCAAGGTCATAGCGGACGACGACAGGAAGTTCTTTTTAAACGCCTCCGAGAGGGCACTGCGCCTCATGAGGCGCTACCTCGAGAGATATAAACCAAAAATAGAGGGGGATTAGGCCTTCTTCCGGCCAACCTTCCCGACGATCCCGGCCAGAACCACGAGGATGATGCCCACGCCGATGTAAACGTATGCCCTCTCCCGATCTTTCGCGTCAAGGTTTATTAAGTAGACCCTGCCGCGCCCCGTGCCCACGAGAACCTCATCGCCCAGCGCGTCGAGGCTCCTCACGTAGCCGGTGTCGAGCTCCATCAGCACCTTGCCGTTGGTGGGGTCAACCACGTAGAAGAGCCCCATGTCGTATGTGGTGCCGTTTTCCTGCTTGAACGCCCCCGTCCCCACGAGGAGCTTCCCTTCGTGGAACTTCACCACCTTAACGCGGTACGGGAAGTTCGCCTCCCAGAGAACCTCCTTGGAGTTCAGGTCAAGGGCTTCAAGCTTGCCGGTGTCACCCTCTACGCCTCCTATGTAGGCAGTATCGCCGTTGATTTCGATGTCTTCGACGTAGAAGCTGTCTCCCTCCCATTCAACGTTGCCCTCGCTGTTTATGAGGAAGAGCTTTCCAGCCACGTTCTCAAACCCTGTCCCCACGAGCGCCCTGTTCCTCCAGAGCTCGAGGTCGCGCACCCACCACTTCGTGTCAACGCTCCAGAGAAGCTTCCCATCTTCGCTTACCCCGTAGACGTTTCCGAAGTAGTACTTCATGCGGTAGCCGGAGGGGGCTCCACTTCCCACGTATACTATTCTATCCCCCTTCCGAACCCTTCCGAGCGTGCCGTTTAGCTCGAGGAACCAGTCCTCTTTAATACCCTCCCCTGTTATCTCCCACCTGTAGAGCCGTCCCCATGTCTCGTTTGCCCTTCCCTCGCCAATCCACCACCCGTCAACGACGTAAAGGCTATCCTTTAGGTCGAAGTCGAAGAACGAGCCGTAGGTGATGTTACCGGACATAATAGAGCCGTTCTCCTTGAGAAGCCATACCTTTCCAAGGGCCCCAAACCAGTCCTCCGGGCCCCGGCTTATGTCCGTTCCGACGATAAGCCTGCCGTCGAGGGGCTCCAGCTTCCTCACGAAGCCGACTTCCTGTGTCCACTCCTCGCTC
Source organism: Palaeococcus ferrophilus DSM 13482 (assembly GCF_000966265.1). Lineage (NCBI taxonomy): Archaea > Methanobacteriati > Methanobacteriota > Thermococci > Thermococcales > Thermococcaceae > Palaeococcus > Palaeococcus ferrophilus. The sequence continues at coordinate 38,298 of NZ_LANF01000015.1, forward strand.
CCGTTGAGCGTATAGAAGCTAACGTTTCCCCTGTACCATATCACGCCTTTGATATTGTCAATGTGCCCGAACCCCACGTACGCTCCCTCGGGCGTGAGCCTAACGCTCTCCACGGTTCCGGGAACTTTGACCTCCCATATTATGGGGCTCTGACTTCCACTCGCGAGGAGCGAGGCCATGAGAAGGAAAGTTATTATCACAACGGTTTTCTTCATTCTCATCCCCCTTCACCCACTTGGGCCATAATGTTTTATACTTTTCTCACCATATCAGATTCCAGGTGGTGTCATGGAGGAAGAGGAGTTCGACATGAGGGAGGCCCTTGCCACGGGCGAGGACCTCGATAAAGTCCTTGCCTATGCGCTCATCCATGAGGAGTACCTTAGGGAGCTGATATCTTACCTTGATGACGACCTCTGGACGGTCGCGAAGAACGCGCTCTCGATTCTCCTCCAGATCGCGAAGGACCAGCCGGAGCTTTACGAACCGATGCTCTCCAAGATGATGGTCATGGTTCGCAAGAGCGAGTCGGTGCCTTTAACACAGGAGATAGCGAGGGCCTTCGGTCAGGTCGCCAAAGCCAGACCCGAGCTCGTAAAGCGTGTTATGCCCGTTCTGTTCGCGAGCTACCGCATAGGTGACATCAAGGTGCGGGTCAACATGGTCTACGTCATTGAGGAGATAGCCAGGTCAAACCCCTACCTCCTGAGGGATTTGATGACGGACATAAAGCTCCTCATAACGTCCAAGGACGCGGAGGACAGGCTAACCGCGCTCAACCTCGTGACAGCCCTCGGGGAGAACAACTTTGCATACGTCCGTCCGTTTCTCCACTACCTTCTTGGGCTCCTCAACGACGAGAACGAGGTTGTCAGGGCGAGTGCCGTTGAGAGCCTCGTTATACTCGCCGAGAAGAATGAGAAGTTCAGAAAACTCGTCCTGTCAAAGCTCGAGGACATAAACGACACGAGCGAGCTCGTTAACAGGGCCGTTAAGGACGGGATGGTGAGGCTCGCGATAAAGGAGGGCGTTTAACCCGCCTCCTCCGTTTCTTCCTCCATTCTCTCCAGGAGGTCCTTCAGCGCTGCCTTCAGCTTCTCGTTCTCGGCCTTGAGCTTTTTGTTCTCCTGGGTTAGGGACTCTATCTCGGCCAGTTTCGCCTTGAGCTCCCTGGCTAGAACCTCGAACCTGGCCTTGGGCACGAATTCCTCGAGGGTGGCGAGGGCCTCGTTCACGTCGTACTTGCCCGTTATCTTTGCCAGCCTTTCCTTTATTGTGGTCAGCTCCCGAAGTGAAGCTTCGTAGGCACTGACCCTTCTGCTAAGCTCATCCACCTTCTTGAGGCTCTCCTGGAGTTTGGCTATTCTCGCGTTGAGCTCCTTAACTTCGTTCTGCCTGGCTTTGAGCTCCTCCTTTAAGGTTACGTTCTCCCTCACGAGGTTTTCATAACGTCCCTGTATCCCCTCAAGGGTCTTCGCAAGCTCAACGCTCACCCCGAATATGCCCCTCTTGAGCCTCTCCTCGAGCTCCTCCATGCGCGCCTCCACTATGCTCTCCACTTTCTCGTCCACCTTACCCTCCAGCCTGCCCTCCATCTTGCTGAGGATTTCCACCTCAAAGCGGTTTATTCTCTCGTCTATCTCGTTTATCTTGGGCACCATCTGCTCGATGTTCCTCAGGAAGAGTGTTCTCTTCTGAATGTCATCGAGTTCGCTCTTCAGGCTCTCCAATTCCTTTGAAAGGGATTTAATGGCGTTGTCGTGGTCGGTTCTCAGCCCCTCAAGCTTAGAGCGGAGCACCTCTATCCTCTCGCTCAACATCTCGATGTCTATGCGCTCCTGCCTGGTGATGGCCGCAACGCCGTGGAGGGCCACCAGTGAGTAGTCCCCCTTTCTCTCGGCCTCGACTATGGAGGCTCTAACGTCCTCCCAGTCCTTGAGGCTCTTCAGTTCCTCAACCACATCGGGATAACGGCGCTTTATGTATTCCCACGTTAGAGCATTATCCTTTCTCTTCTTTCTACCGAACATGCCCTCCCCCCATACGCATATGCGCTCCGTTTACATAACCTTTTTGCTTCCGGGGGTTTGCCAGAATCTGTGGTAAGGTTTTTAAATGGCCCCTCCCAAAAAAAGGTAGCTCGAATATTGCGGTTATTCTGGATAGGAGGGAGGTGAGGAGTGTGAAAGCACCGATCTGTGAGGTTTGCCTTAAAACAGACGACATTCTCTGTCCGGCAGACGAGAAAAAACTTCAGGATGGGGTTATTTCTGAGCTCGATGTTAAGGTTGCGAGACTCCTGTACAGGATGATAGGGGACGCTGAAGTGGAGTTTAAGAAGGCCGTGGAGGCGGGAGACCTTGTTGTTCTCATCGTCGGCATCGGTCAGGCCGCCCTCGTCATTGGGAAGGGTGGGAAGAACGTTAAGACCCTCATGAGGGAGCTCGGAAAGAGGGTCAGGGTGATAGAGGACACGGAAGACGTTAAAAAACTCGCCACGGACCTCCTCCTCCCCGCGAGGGTCTTTGGCGTTAACGTGGTCTTCCGCCCCGGAGGGGGACAGTACTACAAGGTGCTCGTGCCCAGGATGGACAGGGGCAAGCTTCCGGCGCCGCCGGAGGTTCTGGAGGATATAATCACGAAGATAACGGGTAAGGAATCTAAAATTGTGTTTGCGTGATGGCCATGTACAGGACGCACTACTCAAGCCAGATTAGGGAGGAGCTCAACGGCCAGCGCGTTAAAATAGCGGGCTGGGTTTGGGAAATCAAGGATTTGGGCGGAATAAAGTTCCTCTGGATACGGGACAGGGAAGGGATAGTTCAGATAACCGCTCCCAAGAAGAAGGTCTCGCCAGAGCTCTTCAAGCTCATTCCGAAGCTCAACAGCGAGGACGTCGTTGCCGTTGAGGGCGTCGTCAACTTCACGCCCAAGGCGAAGCTCGGCTTCGAGATTCTGCCCGAGAAGCTCGAAGTCCTCAGCAGGGCCGAAAGTCCATTACCGCTCGATCCCACCGGTAAAGTGAAGGCTGAGCTCGACACTCGCCTTGACAACCGCTTCATGGACCTTAGAAGGCCGGAGGTAATGGCAATATTCAAGATACGCTCCAGTGTCTTCAAAGCCGTCAGGGACTTCTTCCACGGCGAGGGCTTCATCGAGATTCACACGCCCAAGATAATCGCAACAGCGACCGAGGGCGGAACCGAGCTCTTCCCCATGAAGTACTTCGAGAAGGACGCCTTTCTGGCGCAGAGCCCTCAGCTCTACAAACAGATAATGATGGCGAGCGGCCTTGACAGGGTCTACGAGATAGCCCCGATTTTCAGGGCCGAGGAGCACAACACCACGCGCCATTTAAACGAGGCATGGAGCATTGATGCGGAGATGGCCTTCATCGAGAACGAGGAGGAGGTTATGAACCTCCTTGAGCGCCTGGTGGCCCACGCGATAAACTACGTCCGCGAGCACAACGCGAAGGAGCTGGAAATCCTCAACTTCGAGCTGGAGGAGGCTAAGGTACCCTTCCCGCGCGTGAGCTACGATAAAGCCCTCGAGATACTCGCCGACCTCGGCAAGGAGATTCCCTGGGGCGAGGACATCGACACGGAGGGAGAGAAACTCCTCGGGAAGTACATGATGGAGAACGAGAACGCTCCGCTTTACTTCCTCTACCAGTATCCCAGTGAGGCCAAGCCATTCTATATCATGAAGTACGACGACAAGCCGGAGATAAGCCGCGCCTTCGACCTCGAGTACCGTGGGGTGGAGATAACCTCCGGCGGCCAGAGGGAACACCGCGTCGAGGTGCTCGAGCAGCAGATAAGGGAGAAGGGACTAAACCCGGAGAGCTTCGAGTTCTACCTGAGAACATTCCGCTACGGCATGCCCCCGCACGGCGGTTTCGGCCTCGGTGCGGAGCGTTTAATAAAGCAGATGCTCGACCTCAACAACATCCGTGAGGTCATCCTGTTCCCAAGGGACAGGCGGAGGCTCACACCATAAGGCCTTTATACTTTTTCGTCCTTTTACAATTTAGCTTATTAATGAACTCAGGGGGAGACAAGAATGAAGAAAGTGTCCGTGTTACTAATCGGAATGATTTTAATGGCGGTCCCGTTTTTCCACGGTGTTTCGGGAGCTGCCCCTCAAACGGCCACGCTCACACTTGTTGAGCTCGGCCTTAAGGATTCCCTCGTTTTTGGAAACTACGAGATAAAATTCACCGATGTTGACCAGTCATGGAGCAGGGTCAACCTCGAGATATACGAGTCCGGCTCAAGACGCGCCACGGCCATTCTCGGCTACAACCAGGTTTACTACTACCCCTCTCAGGACAATCCTCTCCTTCAGGTTACCGTCAAGTACATCCAGTCCTACAAGAAGAGCATACTCATCGAGGTCGGCTCCCCCCTCAAGAAGGTGGAGACCGGAAAGCAGCTTAACGAGGGCCAGACCTACACACCAACCTACCTCAACGGGAAGGTCTCCATAAAGCTCGTTGACGTTACCTCCTCAAGCGCCAAGTTCCTCGTCACGGTAAACGGCAAGAGCTACGAGAAGGTCATAAACGTCGGTGAGGGTTCGGGCTTCACCTACATAATCTCAAGCGACATATCCTACTACCCCTACGTTTACATAGACGTCACCACGGTCTCCAACAACAACTACGCCAAGTTCGACATATACATCCCTAATTACCCCGCCACGACGGCCTCGATAAAGAAGGCGAACTCCCAGACCCCCCAGGAGGAGACCCAGACAACGCAGGCCACCCCCGAGATAGTAGTTTACAACGACATAATGTACGCGGGGGAGATCCTCAAAGTCCACGTTAACAACACCCTTTACAAGCTCCGCCTCAACAGCGTCGGCCTCTACTCGAGCTTCTCGGTTTTTGATGCTAACAACACGCCCCTCGAGACCTTCCAGGTCAAATCCGGCAACTACTACGAGAGCAAGAAGGCGCCCCTTGGCGTTGAGGTCGTTAAGGACTCCTACGACACTGACTACAACAGGCTGACCCTCCGCCTCTGGGCCCCGAAGGACAGCTACGCGGAGCCCATAAAGCGCGAGGCAAACGTTAAGCTTCTCGTGGACACGAGTGGGAAGGTTCTCAGACTGGGTGACCGCTTCGTAATAACGCTCCGCATAGCCAACGAGGGTAAGGGAAGGGCCCTTGGGATCAAGCTCATACCGCCCGAAATGAGCGGCTTCAAGGTTGAGGCATATCCAAAGGAGGTAAGCGTGAAGCAGCTCGATGCCTTCTCTGAGTACCCGCTCATAACCTACGTCCTCACCCCCGAAGGTGTGGGTCCATACTCAATAGGCGCCTTCAAGGTGGAGTACTACGACGAGTTCGGCAACAAGAAGACGGTTAGCACCGGGGCAGTTGGAGGGGTAGCCGTTTACAACGTCCCCGATGTGAAGATGAGCGTTGACGCGAACTACATCAAACTCAACATCAGCGAAACCAAAGAGGCCACCGTCCCCGTGACTGTAAGCGTCGCGAAGGGCAACCCGAGCTTCGAGTTCATAAAGAACGCCACCATACACATAGAGCTTCCGGATGGCCTTTCAACCTACAGCACGGACGTGAGCCTCGGCGACCTAAGCGCGGGTGAGAGCATCACGAAGAACCTAACCTTCACCGTAAGCGACGAAGGAGCGTTCCCCGTTGGCTTCAAGCTTACCTACACGGACGTCTTCGGTGGAAGTCACGAGGTCGAGCTCCCCTCAGCGGTACTCATAGACTCAATCCAGCCGGTGGTCATAGTCAAGGAGCGCGTTGAGACCGTTAAAGTTTATCCGGAGCCGGAGGAGCTTCCGTCCTACGTTAACCAGACGCTGATGGGGCTCGATAACGAGAGCAGGCTCACCCTCGCGGAGGAACTCCTCAACGTCTCCAAGGCCTACATCCCGCCCGAACCGCCGAAGACCAACTGGTGGGCTGTCTTCGCCATAATCTTCCTTATAGCGGCCCTCGGCTTTGGAGCGGCGTACTACGACCTCAAGGGCAAGTACGCCAAGGCATTGGCCAAGCTGGAGAAGAGGAAGCCCAAGCCGGGAGGACTCCCGAAAAAGGAAGAAGAGGAAGAAGAGGCGCAGGAGTCTCTGAGCTAACTTTTTAAATTCTCCTCTCTTTTCTCCCTTTGGTGATGCTCATGTTCAAGTACAAGCAGGTCATCATTTCAAGGAGGGACCTCAAGCTCAGCAAGGGCAAGTTTGCCGTCCAGGTTGCTCACGGCGCCGTTACTGCCGCCCTCAAGGCCCAGAAGGAAAAGCCGGAGTGGTTCAAAGCGTGGTTTCATGAGGGGCAGAAAAAGGTTGTGGTTAGGGCGGAGAACGAGGGGGAGCTCTTTGAACTCAAGGCCGTTGCGGAGGGGTTAGGTCTTCCAACCGCGCTGATAAAGGATGCCGGGCTAACGGAGATTCCACCCGGAACGATAACGGTTCTCGCGATAGGACCGGGTCCGGATGAGCTCGTGGACAAAGTCACAGGCCACCTCAAGCTAGTGTGAGGCGGAATTCTTTAATATTTTTAAGTTGTGTTTATCCTGGTGGGAAAGATGCAGTTAAAGAAACTCATCGTTAAGAACTTCAAAAGCATTAGAGATTGTGAGATTGAGCTTGGTAAGCTCAACGTCCTAATCGGCGCCAACGCCTCTGGAAAAACTAATTTAATCGAGGTTTTCAAGCTTCTCAGGAAGATCTACGTTGAGAAAGATACCAACCCGTTCCTTGAGTGGTGGGGCTACAACAACGTCGTTTGGGGCGGAAAGGAGGAGCTTCCGATAACCATCGGGATGCTCTTTGATGTGAATGGCTATGAGGTGTATTTTGAGACGACCTTTACTGGAACGGGCGGGAGCTTTAGGATTCTGAAAGAACAGTTGGAGATAAAGGATTATGTAAAAATCGAAAAGGAAGGCACGCGTCTTCGCATTTTTCACGATCCCGGTTTTGTTAGCTTAGCACTTTCAAAACTCAACGGGACTCCTGAAAAGGAGTTTTTTGTATATAAGCAGTTTGTTAACATGCTCCCCCAAAGGTTGTATAGCATTATGAAAGACCTACCAATCCCATTCCAAGAGAAGAGCCTCCTCTCTTGGCCGTGGAGAGCTTCTGCGATTTATGATTCCAATTTTGAGATAGCATATACTGTTATCGAGCTAGCCGAAAAACATCAAGATACAGAAAACTCCATTCCCGTGTTATCCCCTATAATCAGGAAAAACGAATATCGCAATCCGCTCGTTTGGGAGATCGGTTATATATTACATCGAGTACTTCTCAACACTCTCATCTTATCCCCGCCATGTGTGAGGTCTGTTAAAAAAGAATTAAAATTTCCGAGGAAAGAATCAGCCTTAGCAGAAGATGCCTCCAACCTTGTCCCAGTTCTCTACAACATCTGGCTCCGTGAGGGAAAGCTACCCGCTGAGATTTCCGAACCGCTCTCAATTGCGTTCCCGAACACTAGGATCTTCTTCCAGCTCACGGAAGACGGAAGGGTGATGATGAAGGTCTTTGAGGGTGAACTCGAACTTGCACCTCCGGGAATATCCGACGGGTTTTACAAGACTCTCGCAATTCTCACGGCTGCATACCTCAAGCCCTCCCTTCTTGTCATCGACGAAGTGGAGAACTCACTGCATCCTGAGACCCTTGAGTTGCTCTTCGACACACTGCGGGAAAGTGAGAGCCAGGTGATAATAACTACCCACTCGCCGGTTGTCGTCGATATGACCGATCCAGCGGATGTAATCTTTGTTGAAAAAGTCGGTGGGGAAACTAGATTTAAGAGGATACCGGACCCAGAGGAGATTAAAAGGCTACTGCGCGAAAAAGGGCTGGCTTTTAGTGAAGGATGGCTCTACGGCGAGATATTCAATGAGAACAACCGGTGAAGGCAATGTCATCGAATCCAAAGGAGATTGCTCTAATCGTGGAAGACGCATACGGGGGAGAGTTCTTCAGAAGGGTTCTAAAGAGACTCAACGAATTGGGAGTGCTAAGTCGTGACGTTCGCCTTAAACGGCTTACAGGCAGAAAGAACCCGGTTCACACCCCCTACCTGTGCAATCCGAAGCTAGACAAGATTATACGAGCGGTCAGTATTTCGTCCCCAGACACCATTATAGTGGCCTACGATGGTGACGGCCCAAATAACTATCACAAACGGCTTAATGAAGTCAAAAGCCACATCCCAAAGGGCATTAAAACACCTATCAAGGTGTTTCTCTTCGAATACGAGATTGAAGAGTGGATATGTAAAAGTCTAGGCATAACGTGGAGCACCAAACCCTCCGACGAACTTAAAAGAAAAAGAGGTTACAGGAAATCGTTGCTCCCCATGTATGCAGATAAGCTGGATTTCACCAAGCTTAAGCGGAACTGTAAGTCTTTTAGGGAATTCATGAGGGCTCTGGAGGAATGAGTATGGACTACCGCGAGTTCTTTTCAAGGTTCAGGCACCTGAGCCAAGGCAGGGGTATAGGGGGAAGGCTCAAATCAAAACCTGAGGATTTCATAGTTTTTGAGGTTCTCTCAAAGAGCGCCTTTAACGGGCCATGCCTTCTCTACCTTCTCAAGAAGCGTGAATGGGACACGATGGCGGCGGTAAAGGAGATAGCAAAGCGGGTTGGGATACACTACGGGGAGATAGGCTTTGCGGGCACCAAAGACAGGCACGCCGTTACGTACCAGTTCATAAGCATCTGCCGGCCCGAACTTAAGAAGAGGCTCGACTCGCTCGAGATAAAGGACATAGAACTCACCTTTGCAGGCTATGGAAAATCTCTAAAGCTCGGCTCCCTCCTTGGGAACAGGTTCAGAATAGCGGTCAGGGACGTTGGAGAAAACGCACTGGAGAGGACGCGCGAGATACTGGATGAGTTGAGGTCGAAAGGAGGCTTCCCCAACTACTTCGGCTACCAGCGCTTCGGCGAGAGAAGGGTGATAAACCATGAGGTGGGAAAGCTCCTGATAAGGGGCCGTTTTGAGGAGGCCGCGCTGCTTTTCCTGGGCGAGCATGATGGCAGCATGATGGGCGACGAGGCCAGGGCGAGTTTTAAAGAAACGGGTGACGTTGAAAGGGCTATTGAGGAATTTCCAAAGTTCTTGCGTTACGAGAGGGCGATGCTCTACCGCTACCGCGAGACCGGTAGCTGGAAGAAGGCCTTTGCCGTGCTCCCGAGACCCATAGTTAGACTTTTCATCCACTCATACCAGTCATACCTCTTCAATCTCGCCCTTTCGCGCCGCATTGAGGAGGGATTACCCCTCAACGAGCCTCTGGTGGGTGATATCGTGTGCCAGATAAAGCACGGTATACCCCAGAGGACGAGGACGTACCGGGTTACGGATTCGAACCTTGAGTTCGTGAGGCGAAAGGTTAAGGTGGGGGAGGCGATGGTTACCGGCCCCGTTTTCGGATTCCACATGCGCCGCGCTGGAGGTCCGATGGGAAGAATAGAGGATGAACTCCTTGATAATGAGGGAATAAAACCTGAGGATTTCCGTATGAAAAAGTTGAAGATTCTGGCCGAGCCCGGCGGGAGAAGGGAACTCCTGATACGGCCGCGCGGATTCAAATATCGTTACTCCTCCCACGAGGATGCTATGCTGTTCAAGTTCTTTCTCCCGAGGGGAACTTATGCCACCAGCGTCCTGAGGGAAATAATGAAGGACCACTGATTTATTCGAGCTTTTTTTAATCCTTCTTGTTATCTGTTGTGTGATATGTATCTCATATAAGTATGCCTTATATATTTTCCATATCCCAACCAAAAAAGTTATATATTGTCCAATCATTACCTGTGATGGGGAGAGCCCATAAAGACATGGGGGGCGGGGGATGCCAGTGATCGATCCACACATTCTCAGGTCAATACACCGCAGCGACCTTCGGAAGCGCATACTAATGTACCTCTACGATATATATCCTTCTGCCACGTATCTTTCGGAGATTGCACGAGTTGTGGGTTCTGATCCATCGAATGTGCGGGGCGCCCTCGTTGGACTCGGTAACCGTTACAATGGGGAGAGCTCCCTCGTGTATCTGGGTCTCGTGGAAGAAGTCATGAGCAATGGCTTTAGGTATTATCGGCTGACGGACTATGGCAAAAAAGTCGTGGAATATTTAAAAGATTATTACTCATATTACCGCAAGTTTATGTGAGGTGTCACCCATGGAAGGCAACAAACTCATAAGGGTTGTGGACGCGAACATTGAGCACATGGTCAACATGAGCCTCCTCTATATCGTCCAGCTGGGTACGAAGCATGACGTTTTCAAGCTGGTTTCTGAGAGACCCAGCTATCCTGAGCTCCTGGCCAGAATGGGCGCCCAGAATAAGGCACTCCTCAAGAAGTTCCTGGATAAACTCATCAAGCTTAAAATAGTGGAGGAAACCCCCATAGACCTGACACTCAACGGATTCTCCTACGAGATACGGGTCCCCTCCGAGGACTACAAGCTACTTCTCTCCGACTGGATGCCAGAATTTGAAGAGATATACCGTATGGTGGATTTTGCGCTTATAACACCCGAGCATCCCCACGTTCTGATGGATTTTGACAAGGACGCCGACTTCTGGGACATGAGGATGCGGACTGCCTTTGCTTCTGCATACAGGAAGCTCATAGTGGCACTCGGGGAAATAAAGAACGGCACCGAAGTGCTCGATATAGGCTGCGGCTCCGTTTCCCCCGTGGAGATAGGGAGGTACGCAAGTCCTGACGGTTACTACCTCGGCATTGACTACTCGCCCGCGTTGCTCGAAATCGCCCGCTCCCGCGTTGAGTCGCTTAACCTTGAGAACGTCAAGCTGAAGGAGATTGACGCCCACATCATAAAGCCTCACAACAGCTACGATGTGGCCATAATGAGCTTTGTTCTCGAGTACCTCAAGAACCCCAGGACGGTCCTCAAGAGAACGCTGGAGAGCCTCGGTAGCGGGGGAAGGCTTATAGTGGTAGAACCCTTCCGCGACCAGTTTGCCAATATAAGTGCATTGGAATTTTTCGAAGGTCTGAACAAGGACTTTGTTGAATTTCCAAGCAGGGAAGAGGTCAAGAGTTTCGTGCTTGAAGAGGGCTTCGATGTGAATTTTGAGGATGTTGGAAAGAGCACTCTGGTTATTAAAAAGCTGTGATCCCCCCTTTCTCTCTTTTCTGCATTTTTGTTCTTGTTTAGGTTCACTGATTCTGGTTCTTATTTCGGTATACATAGGTACCTACATAAGCACCTACATAATCATAAACACAGCCACAAACAAAAAATCCATTTATAATGCAACTTTTCATAGAGTTTATTGAAAACCTTCCAAGGAGGTGCCTAGGCAATGAAGGCCAGGACAAGAAGAGGTGCGATTGGTATTGGGACACTAATAGTGTTTATTGCCATGGTGCTGGTGGCTGCCGTGGCTGCCGCCGTGCTTATTAACACGAGCGGCTTCCTCCAGCAGAAGGCCTCCAGCACCGGCAGGCAGACCACCCAGGAGGTCGCGAGCGGTATACAGGTTGAGAGGGTTGTTGGCCACTACGACGGAACCTCTGGAATAGACAA